>CAJXJE010000001.1 GCA_913054215.1 uncultured Candidatus Peregrinibacteria bacterium
TGCTGAGGAATTTCATCGAGGAGTACCTCACACAAATCGACAAGATGCCAGGGGTACTTCACCGCTTGCCACACACCATCATATTGGACGGCGGTGTAGTGCTTGTCTGCGAAGAGTTTTGTGAGTGCCTGTTCATATCCATCATCTGTCGATTCATCGATGTCACTCAGTGCAGCACTTAAAGCAGCAGGGTCACGGTGTACATGTGCGACGACGTTCACTAAATCTGATGGCTCATTTCCTTCACCAGGCTTTTCGACGATTCCGGTTATACGATCACCATCAGTAGAAAGGTAACCACCAGGGAAGTATCGATCCACCTTGTACGCAAGCAACGCACCATCTCCAGTAGAGTTCAAAAGCTCCGTATAGGCACGAGGCTCAATAACATCATTCCCACCAACAATCATCAGAGGGTCATTTCCATATTCTTTCAAAATACTTAAGACCGCTCCACGCATACCAAGTTCTAAATTCTCCTGCTGCACCGTTGGGAGGTCTGGCAACTTCTGCCGTGCCTCATCAAGGTTGTGTGCGGAGCCGACGAGAATAATGTTCTCGCACCCTCCCTCCTTCAAGCGGTTGACTTGGTGCTCGAGCAGTGTTTTCCCACATAGGGGGAAAAGCGTCTTTTCGGTGAGTGGCCAAAAACGTGTACTACGGCCGGCGAGGAGAAGGAAGGTATTCATCGGTGCGAGTATTCTACAGTATATTGTGCCTCATATTATCAATATGTCAACCATACATATCAGGAGAAAATAGTCCGGAGTTCCTAGGCTATGCAGGAATTCTTTTGTACATTCAAGCACTTATTCCCCATCAAACTATGAAAAATGCCGTATTTGCCTTCGTATCACTTGCTTTCCTCCTTGGAACGATTCCTGCCGCTCCTGCAGCTCAGGCTGCTCCCTACCGCTACAGCGATAAAGAGCAAAGCGGTTGGCCCAAGTGGATTGGTCAAATTCCATCATTTTCATTTTCGAGCTGCA
This sequence comes from uncultured Candidatus Peregrinibacteria bacterium, assembly GCA_913054215.1. GTDB lineage: Bacteria > Patescibacteriota > Gracilibacteria > Peribacterales > Peribacteraceae > UBA2170. The sequence goes on from CAJXJE010000001.1 coordinate 990, forward strand.
TTGATGGCACCATGTGTCGTCTTATAAAGCCTCGTCCAGAAATGGCTGCGATATACTTGCCGCTCAGCCTCATCAAGACCGGTCGCTTAGAAGAGATTTTGCAAGAAGTAGAGAACACGCCAAACGTTGATACAAGAAATTGGCCCAGTTGGATCGGAGGACTTCGGTAACTACTTAAATACCAGAGAGATCACCCCAGCATTGGCGGTGGTCTTTGTGGGTATGCCGAGTCGCTTATATCGATCCAGTACTTCTGTGTGCGGATGACCGAATCGATTGTCTTTTCCTACGGAAACAATTCCCACCTTCGGATCAACTGCCAGAAGAAATCCTGTCGAAGATGACGTGCGACTTCCATGATGGGCCACCTTCAAGATGTCGGATCGAATGTCTGCACCCGTTGCAAGAATCGCTCGCTCCGCATCATGTTCAATATCCCCGGTTAGTAGAATCGCATGATCCTTATATAGAACCCGGATCACGATCGATTGATCATTGGAGGCTCCGGTGTACGCTGTAGTTGGCCAAATAATATCCAATACCACACCATCCTCCATCGAAATATCTACAGAAGGATCTGGATACACCACTGGTATTGATCGGCTTTCGATCACCGATCGCAGTGCATCATATCTTCCCGAGGTGTGACCTGCCCCCGTCATAAGTACGCGGTCAATGTCATACCGCCTCAGTACTTCTGGAAGGGCAGTGATGTGATCGGCATCGGGGTGCGTTATCACGAGGAGCTCTATCGTGCGATCGAAAAAAGGCATGAGACGATCAAGATGCGAAAGAGCTGCTAGGTTTGGGCCACCATCAATCAACACCTGTTTTCCCGACGGAGTAACCAGAAGTATCGCATCTCCCTGACCGACATCCAGAATATGTACGTGCAGTGCGCCATCAGGAAGCAGAGTGATTTCACGGATCAGCAATAGCGCAATGATCATCAGGCCAGCGCTTACAAACAACGTTTTACCCATAGCACAGTATTCTATTGACCAATGACTATTGATCAATGACCAATGGCTATTCACTAAAAAACAACAATCACTTTTCCTTATCCATAAGCCCTGTAATCAGTTCTACGCCTCGGTGGAACTGTTCTTTTTTGCGGTCAGTGCGATACCACCAACAATCAAGATAATCAGCACAGCAACAGCGCTGGTGATAAGTGTGACCAGTTTCCAGTTCATGCGCAGGGTAGACTCATCGAATGCCGCTGAATGATCGACACCTTCGAGTGTTTCCATTGGTGTATCTTCGGTAATCACTTCGAGTGTGGTGATGTTCTCTGGCTCAACTTCCACTTCATCCCCAAGGGGGACCCCTTTGGGGTCAACTTCATTAAACTGCACTTCGCCATCCGCATTCATACTGCCGAAGGTGAGGTCTCCATAAAAACCATAGCCAGGAATATAGATGGGAAGATTGGCGTACTGGAATATACCAGGAGAGACATACCCGTAGGAGTTAATGGTCTGTAGATACATACCAAAGAAGCCAGGAGTGACATCGGCAAGTTGTACGCCTCCGATATCAATTGGCAGAAGACTTGGCGGTCCAAATGTCTGACCATCACGTGTTTGGTATACGACGATACCATAAAGGTCTCCAGGAGTGTTGTCGACAGTCCACTGCAGAGTCACCAAATATGCACCATTGGGCTGGAGCTCCGGAACGATGGTGACATTTTCTAGATCTGGTGGAGCCATTGGGTCCGACACTCTCTGGGGTGGTGCGGTGGGTACTGGGTTTTTACCGTCTGCATGACCGGTAAGCAAAACCGATCGATCATCTGCATCAAGCTTCCGACCGGCTCGGCCTTCAAACGGCTCACTAAACTGTACGTTATAGACAGTGCCACGTTCCTGAACTTCTGTAGTGATTGTAATAGTCTTTGCTTCGATCGTAATGTTTTTAATCTGTAGCACAGTTCCACCAGGGCCCTCAATCTGTAAGCCTTCTGGTGCACGCGCAGAATCCACAGTCATAGAGGCCGAGAACTCGATCACCATTTTCTCAGGCGTTGCTACGCTTCCTTTCAAAAGTCTTGCCGTAGCGGAGCCAGTTACAGGAGGAAGGCTGGGCGGCTTCTGCCCTGTAGGGGCTTTATCTTCGTCGTAGTCTTTAAAGACGCCTGTTGGAGGGAGAGGCTCCGCGTCGAGCTCCAACCTCGCTTCGTCTGTGAAAAATTCACTTTCGAGTCCGTTCTGTGCAACAGCGATTACCGCAATGTACAGATCACCGCTACCGAGTGGCGGCAAAAAGGTAAGCGTAGTTTCGTCACCATCGGTAACTTCGAAGTCATCGTAGAGCCCGTCATTATCCAAAATAGATTCTGCACTGTAGTACACACGGTAGTATTCGATAGGATCACTGCTTACAGCCGTCCAGCTCACAGATACTTCTCCGTTTTGCAAGGTTGCATCTACACCCATGACGGCAGATGGAGCACTTTGAGCAAACACCTGACCCGAAAGGGCAAGGAATGTCAGTGTGCAGGCGACTGTGAGTTTTGTTTTCATAGAATCTATACATTGTAACACAATTAGCTTAATCAGCCAATCCTACGAATATATCGAGAAACTATAGTAGCGATTTATGCAACCGCAATGTCCAGGCGAGTGTCCCCATGAGTACAGTCATTGCTATCAAGCCAATCACCGTACTTAGCTCATTGACTAGTATTGGCCTAAAGAGGCTGAGTCCAAGCCCTAGAATCAACCCAAACAACGCTAATTGCCGTATCAGATTCCTGTCTAGCCGCATGGGCATTTCTTTCAGTGCCTGTGGCAGCAGCATGGCAGCCAGCAGCACATGCACCACAATCGAGGTATACGCAGCGCCGACAAACCCATGGATCGGGATTAGAATGAAGTTTAACGAGAGCGAGACAACGGCTGCGAAAAAGAGAGAGAGCGTTAGCCGTTTCCATACATGACGATTTAAGAGCACATAGAACGAATACAGAATCACACCATTCAACAGGAACGGAATAGAGACCAGTCGCAGTGCCGTATCACTTCCCGGACGCATCGCAGTACTCAGGTATTGTGGAGTCGTTAGCAGGGCAATAAGCGGCCTGCTCCAGAGAGCCGCAAAGAGGAAAGCTACAACACCAATCAACAGTATCGCAATAAAGGTTTTTCCTAACAGTGCGCGTGTATCTTCGCCCTTATGGTCGCGCTCACTCAAGATTGGCAGTATGGAATTCAGCAAAAATGTCGGGAGCAAAAATGCCATGTCTGCCATGCGCACGACAAAACCATAGTAGGCGTTTTGCAATTGAAAGTCCGGACGCAGAAGTGCGATCATCGTAATATCAAACTGTCTATAAAATGCGAGACACAAATACGCGAGTCCAAATGGTGCAGCTTTTTTTGCAAGATCTTTGATCAATCCGCGGTCAATAGTTGGACGGATCTTCATGAGTCGATTCCCATAAAACAGTGAGATCGCAAACAGAACAAACGCACCAACGCCTCCAAAGAACAGCATCATGTGCAGGTGTTGTAAGTCTGTGCTTTGCCGCACCCCCAAGACAATAAACGATCCTATAAGTGCCGTAGTAATCACGCGCTGCGTTACTTCTGCGACGAACACGTAGTGCATCTTGTACTGAACTTGGAACACTGTGCGAATAATACCGGCAAGCAATGTAAAAAATGGTACAAGAGATGCGATCAACACACTCATCGGAAGCGGTGTCCCCTTCCACTGTGGCATGAACCAGACAAACAGCAGTGCTGCAGACAGAGAGATCATCAAAATAATTGTTCGTAGGACGATCAGTGCTCCAAGAACTTTCGCTTTATCTTTTGCTTTGCTCACCTCCCGCACACTCACGGCATACAGCCCAAAGTCTGCCAGTATCCCAAAGAGCTGTAGGTATCCGTAGGCGGAGTTATAACTTCCGGCGAGTTCTTTGGTCAGCCCTATTGCCACAAACTTCACGGTCAAAATAGACAGCGCAGCCATAGTGATTTGGCTGGCCATTTGCCAAAGAGTCGAGGTGGCGATTTGCTTAGAAGGCATCAAAGGAATGGTACCTTAAAACGCTGTAGTACATCCTTCTTTCTTCGATTACTGATCGACGATGTTTCCGTTGGGGTCGATCCTAATAAACCGAACAACATTCCTATGTTCGATTGGATTAAATTCATACACTTGCAGGCGAATGGAATCTTCGAAAGGGCGATACTCACAACGTATCTGTGTGACTTCCCAGTCGGGGCCAGTCATTGAGCGAATAGAAATGCGCGCACCATACTTGGTAATAATTTCTCCATCAGTACCAAATCGTATTCCGCGTTCTTTCAATTTTTCTGCGATAAGCGAATTAAAAACGTGGATCTCTGCACCATCTTGCCGGTGCCCGTCGCTCCAGTGCGCGAATGTTCCTTGAGAGGCTTCGGACCGCGTTCCGTCTCTTGTGATCGTTGTCAGAGAAACAGCTTCTGTCTGTCCTCTTTCTTCAAACTGTCGTAGATACACGAGCAATTCTTCTCCGTTCTGCATGACTTCAAGCCGAGCACTGTCCAATGTGTGGTCGGCATCTCTTTGGGAAAAAATATGGTCCCCATCTGGGAGCACAATGGCGTTACCTTCAAAGGTGATACCAAGTTCTCGCATACGATCTGTCGCGTACTTCGTAATGAAAATATTCTTCACGTCTTTGTCACGCACTTCTGCTTTCCAGTGATCAAAATCTGCGTCCCATTTTCCACGTTCGTAGTCTCCATCAATATACGAAGTGATCAGAGTGCTAGCAGCTCCACCAAGTAGCCCAGCGGCTATGACACCAACACCACCCCATTTCAACAGGCTTCGTCGACTGAGTGCTGCCTCTGTCTTAACGTTATCCAGCGCTTGTTCTTGTTTCACTTGAGCGACGTCTTTTTTCTTCTGAGATTCACGGCAGAGCTCGTCGTCCTTTATCAAACGAGGATAAATGTTATTCCTCTTCAGCATTGCCGCATCAATAACACATGTGTCACAGTCTTGGGGATCACGCGTGTTCTCATATTCAGCATTGATAATAGGAAGATCGGGATTTGAAGATTCGCGGATATTGAGAATGCGTATTACGTAGTCTCCATTCTCAACAAAAAGGCGTACGGGTACTATTGGTCTATATTCACCAAATTCCGGAAAGAAGATAAACATCGGCCGGTTATTCTCAATCGGCCTCTCCGCATTTAGCGGAGGCCACGGGTTTCCTCTAGGAGGGCCATTTGGGTAGTCCGTTCGGTTCATAGTTCAAGTATTCTACAATAACTACTATTTATGTCAATGTATAACAAAAGGCCTGTTTAAACAAGAATTATGGGTAGACAAGCCAATTCAAGTTAAGTACTATCTGTGCACAACATGGCTCTCTCCTTCCAACACTTAACGTCCACCAAGCAACTCACACGAGAAGATATGGATGCCATTTTGAAGGTATCTCTGGAGATGGAAAAGGTACGAGACAGCGGCAGTAGCGAATTACTAAAGGGTAAAGTACTCGCCTCTCTGTTCTATGAACCCAGCACCAGAACGCGTATGAGTTTTGAAGCTGCAATGCACCGCCTTGGAGGCAGTGTGATTACGGCAGAGGGTATCCAGTTTAGTTCGATGTACAAAGGAGAAACGATAGAAGATACCATCCAGATGGCATCGCAGTATGTAGACATCATTGTGATGAGACACCCCGAGCAAGGAAGTGCAGACAAAGCCGCACAGGTTTCTGGTGTCCCCTTCATCAATGCAGGAGATGGCCCTGGGCAGCACCCAACACAAGGGATCTTAGACATGGTCACGATCTCCAAAGAGCGCGGTACCTTAGATGGCATCAGCATCACCATGGTAGGAGATTTACTCTACGGTCGTACGGTGCATTCACTCAGCTTTCTGTTGGGGCTCTACAAGGATGTTACCTTTACATTTGTCGCACCGGATGCGTTGCAGATGCCAGAAAAAGTAACGTCGTATCTCGATGAAAAAGGGATGAAGTATTCCGTCACACAAGAACTTGAAGATGGACTCAATTCGGATGTGCTCTACATGACGCGTATCCAAAAAGAACGTTTCGCAGATAGCTCACAGTACGAAAAACTCAAAGACAGTTACATTCTCGAAGCAGCTCACGTGAAAGATCGTGACATCACTGTGATGCATCCCCTGCCACGGGTAAATGAAATCAGTACGGATGTCGATGCACTTCCCAATGCTGCCTACTTCCGTCAAGCAAACAACGGAGTGATTGCACGGATGGCTCTACTGGCGATGCTTCTGGGTGAGGCATAGATCAAAACTCTGTTCTTGATTGTTCCATAGCAAAAAGGAACGGAATTTTTGTGTATATATAAAGGAAAAGTGCATGTGTTTAAAAACATACATACCACAGCGCGGGGATACTTCCCCGCAGATGTATTAGGATAACCTTCTATGTCACAGCCACACCCGATTCAAAGTGATGCATTAATGTTTATCACAACAAATATCAAAAACAAACATCCATTATTCAAAAATAATGCATATGCACGAGAGGCAACAGAGATGATGTATCGAATTCAAGAGCAGCCAGATCATTGTCACTTTCTTCTATTCCTTGATGAACATGGATTCATTTCAAAAATCATGAACAGGTATAAAATGGGAGTGAGCCATAGTATCGGTATCGGATCTATTTGGCAGCCAAGATTCCATCTTCGATTACCAGAGAATGCTGCGGCAGTACTGCATTATATTCATAGAAACCCCGTGAAGGCTGGAATAGTGGATAATCCTGAAGATTATCCATGGTCTTCCGCATCGGGAAAATGGGATATAGTCGATTTGAATGTCCTATAACAATGCGGGCAGGTGTTCTTCCCCGCAATTAGCGGGTGGGATTTTTTTGCATTGGATGGTAGCATTCCTGCAATGACCTCCATTCTTATCAAAGGCGGCTCCATCATCACGGAAAATGGTCCAGTTCGTGCGGATATCTTGAAAGTGGATGGTGTCATTACAAAGGTTGGTGTGGTGGAAGATACCGCAGATGAAGTCATACAAGCATTGGGGTACATCATCTTTCCAGGGCTCATTGATTGCCATGTACACTTTCGCGAACCCGGTTACGAACACAAGGCAACCATGAAGTCCGAGGCAGCGTCTGCACGAGCAGGAGGAGTGACGTGTGTCTGTGACATGCCGAATACCGATCCGCCAACGGTAACTATTAGCGCACTGAGTGACAAGGTACGTCGCGCATCAGAGGTTACCGATTGTGACATTCGATTTTTCTTTGGTGTCACATCAGCGATACATCTTGCGACACTCAAAGATTTGTGGGTATCAACATCCGATGAACTCATAGCGCTCAAAGCATATTGTTGCGGTGTAAAACTCTATTTCGACCACTCCACCGGAGATCAAAAAATCGAAGAAGAACTCATCGAAACAGTGTTTGAAGCATGTGCAGAACTTAATATTCCTATCATTGCACATTGTGAAGATCCACAGGTAAACACCGAAGCCGCAAAAGCAAACATCGATGAAGATGTCGCCGCACACTCCATCATCCGCCCTACAAAATCAGAAGCAAAATCTATCAAAAAAGCATTGGCTCTTGTTGCGCAATTCGGCACAGCGTTTCATGTTGCACATCTTTCTTCGAAGCGTGGGCTCGAGTTTGTTGCAAAAGCAAAAGAGGAAGGCTTACCGGTAACGTGCGAAGTGGCACCGCATCATTTAGTACTTTCGACACTCGACTATAAAAAGCTTGGCACACTCTGCAAGATGAATCCCCCCGTACGTTCTGTCTCTGATAACGAAGCACTATGGCAGGGTATAGAAGATGGCACAATCGATTGCGTCGCAACCGATCACGCACCACATACACTCGAAGAAAAGCAAGCAGGCAAGCCATTAGATGCTCCTAGCGGTGTACCAGGGGTAGAGACGGCTCTATCCATATTACTCACGCGCTTGCAGCCAGAAACTATTCATAAACTCATGTTCGAGAACCCCAATCGCATATTTGATCTTGGGAAACAGGGCCTTGTTGTCGGGTCCGATGCGGACATCGTGATAGTCGACCCAACCGTGAAGCGGCAGATTCATGCTGCTGACTTACATAGCAAATGTGACTGGACTCCATTCGAAGGGAAAGAAGTGCGAGGGGAGGTAATTCGTGTCGTCTAAACCCCTTCTTCCGGACACTCATCTGGGCAGAACCTTTTCATAAAGGCGTCCACAAGGTCGATAAACAGCTCACGGAACTCGATGACTTTCTCGGGGATTTTCTGGTCGTCTTTGCGTAGGTACAACCCTTGGTTGAGTTCAATCTGAATTCCCGGAACCAAGAATGGTGGGATACGACGACGGTGACAGTGATGTCCAAGAATATACTTGCCCGTATAGGGGAAGTTGATCGCAACCTTGTATCCTTTTTCCTCAAAGAAATCACGGAAGAAGAGGGTGTGTTCCCTTGTACAAGAGGAAAAGTTCATGTTGCCCAAGTTGATATCTGGTCGCTCTTTACCACTATCCTTTTTCAGCTTCGGCCCAAAAGGGAGAAATGAGTGGCAGTCGATGAGAAACTGCACCTTCGGAATATGCTGTTCCAGTGCGTCGTGATATGGGTCGTGGTAGTTTTTGATAAGCAAATCGACAACCTCTGGGTCGGGTTCCACTTTGTACACACTTTTCCCGTCCCATGTGGTATGGACAGTCACTCCTTCTGCTGCAAGCTCGTACTCTTTGGAGATATCATCCGGTGCACGGTTTGGGTCGACGATAACTCGGGAGAAATTACTCTGCACCTTGTAGACATTATCGATACTGAAAATTTCATCCGTAAACAGATCTGTATATCCCAAGAGCTCTTCGGCAGTGAGTGCGATTTTGTCTGCCACTTCCTCAGGGACTGCGGAGCTTGCGTGAGGGATGGAGACGAGTATCGGTCGTGGCGAGATACTAGCCATTAACGTTTACTGTATGTATGTGTGAGTAAGTGTGAAGCAGGGAGGATCTTCGTACCATCATTGGTGTCTAGTACGATGTTCGTTAGCGTAAATTCTTTTACTGTTCCTGTGACATCGTTGATAGAAATCTCATCACCGATAGCAAGCTGCCTTTTAAGTTGCTGACAGGCCGTTGCATTATCAATCACCGTTCGTGCACCAAATGCAGCACCAAGACCGAGCATCAGAAGTCCCACAGAGACGATGGTCACAATCCCATTAAGGATGTAGTGCAAATTAAATCCGAGTTGGTCGATAGCGGCGACAAAGACAAAAACAAGCACCACCATTTGTACGGTTTTACCGGCAAACTTCTTGTAGGTGATATCCATTCTACTTAGCGTTTGGAATGTGAGCATCTGCAAGAACCTCGCAAGGAGCATTCCAAAGATGATCATGAGTAGTGCTGCTATGACCTGTGGAATGTAGTTGGTGATAACGGCAAGCCCATCACTTACTTGTTGTAAGTGCAATGTGTCAGAAGCGACAATCAGTGTCAGTAGTATGATCAACCAAAACACCAACCAGCCAAGTATGTCACTGATACTTTTATGGATACCAATGCTCTTGAGCATGCCGGTGAGAGGCGTCTTGGCAGAAAGCTTATCAATGGCAAAGAATCCAAGAACCCACAGTACTGCATGATGGATTAGTACGGCTGCCACCCATCCGACAAAAACGACGACTATAGCGAATAAAATCTCTGGCAAAAGCCCCCATACCTTGTCGGATACAGAAACCACGCTATGGGAGAGCATCAGCTGGAAACGTTCAAATATTGCATTCATTAAGCTAAATTATAGCAGAATTACCCTTAGAGCGCGATAGGCATTAATCTGACAAGCATTATTGACATGCAGCGAAATATTCGTAGAATGCTCGCGCTATGAGTAGAAGAACCAGATTACGAGAGCTTGGCCAACAGCTTGAAGAAAAAAAAGTTGCCTTAACAGCAAACCATACTGATGGGCATCCTATCCTTGGAGAGAAGAGCCACGGAGATGTTGGTGAGATTGAACAACGAACGAAACAATATGAATCAGACAGAGTGCTTGCAGCTATCGACAGAAAGCACGAAGGACGGTTTGGTAAGTGCGATGGTTGCGATGGCGACGTTCTTATATCCCGCCTTGTAGCTGATATCTGTGCAGATATGTGTATCGATTGTCGCAGAACACTCGAAGCAAGAGATGAATTTGCAGAGGAGGATGAAGTTGAGCTGGATTTTGGCGGTGCAGAGCGCCATGAGTATACAATGAGTACAACTGAAGCAAATAAATTACTCGGTCGATAATTATGGATGAAGCAGAGAAAACAGATGGGCTACCAGTAAATACCATGAGGGCATTTGATACTGGCAGTACAACATTTGGGTCGGAAGGAGATGCTGCGTCCACTAGAGCAAATCAGTTTAATAATGCTGCTCTAGCGGCCCGCGGCCCTCGTACCCCTCGCAGTGCTGAGCCCCTCGAGAAGTGTGCTCGATGCAGTGGCCCTATAGAAGCCGCGCGCACAGAGCTCAGATTTGCTATATGTATAGCCTGCGCGAGAGCAGCTGAGTCCTAAACTTCCACAATAATCGGAACCACCATAGGTTCGCGGTTTAGCCGCTATTGGTGTTGAGTGGTGCACGCGTTCGTGGTTCCATATACCTGAGACTACCTTCGAGAGGTTGCACCAAAGCAAGAAAAGATGAAGGTGTAAAATTACCGCCAAATCTACATACAAGAGATGTCACGTCCTTTCTTTTTTGTATGATAGTTATTCCAGATTGTTTTAATATTTTAGTGACAAAAGGTAGATCTTTTTCAGACGTATAGCCAAGCGCAAACTCTTTTGCCTTATTATAGACATCTATTTCTGAATAAATATAGCAGTCTGCGCTCCTTACGCTACTACAGTATTCTCTTACACCTTTTAGTGTAGCGGGGCCTTCTTCGCGATTAGATCGTACCAGTGCAGCATTCAGAGTTAAGGACAACTCTTCTACCCCAATTGTTAATGGAGAATTTGAAGAAACTAACCCCATAGATTCAGCTTTTTTCAACGTGGTACGCATGGCTTTTATATGAGCAGTAACTTTGCCGGAAGGCTGCTTACTGCTAAATTTAAAATTAGGATTTTTGAGTATCGTAATAAATTTCCTTGCAGTAGTTAATTGCTTTTTGGCAGCATCTTTAATATCTTGCACCTTAATAAAATTATGAGTTGGCACTCCTTTTATTCGGCGTAAAACATATGAAATATCAGCTTGTGCTCTGTCTATAGAAGCCTCTTGATTTTTTTGAAGTAAGTCAGATGCTTCTTCAATAATCTTCTGCCAATCTCCGTGTTCCTTTGCGGTAATAAACTTCTTAGCATGAAGGTTATCTAACATGGCTTCGCAAATCTCCGCCTTTCTTTCTAGCTCATTTTTTCGAGGATCAAGTTCTTCAGGTGTGTTACTTGCATTTTCTTTTCGTTCCGCACCGGGCCTCTGTCGGAATTGTTCTCCCGGTCCTGAAGATTGTGGACACATTAGATTTCATCAAAAGAAGGTAAAACCTCATTGCGCCTATCTTCTTCCTCTGCCCGCATGTTTCCTTCCCGTTTTAGTGTATGAATGAGCTCATCTATTGTTGCCAAACTTTCTGCGAGAGCCTCGTGCTGTTTTGCAATGCTGACTTTTAATACATCAACAATTTGTATTTTTTCAGCTTCGCTTAATTGTTCGGCTACTTCTACGAGATGATCTGAGTAATCACTCTCGAGAAAGGTACATTTTTGAACAAATACGATGAAGGTTTTTGTGTCCATATATGCAAAAGATAATCTTAGTATTGTACCAGAATTAGGCACTAAGAACAATATCTCTTGCGTTATATGGCTAAACTTCCACAATAATCGGAACCACCATCGGTTCGCGATTGAGCTTACGATCAAAGTATCGATACAGCGCACTATTCACAGCACGCTTGAGAGCTTTGCGGTCGTTATCACCACGGTCGAGTGCATCGATGTATGCCTTCTTGGCTCGTTGCACAACCTCTTTGGTAATCACTTCTTCTTCGGATCCATAGATCAATCCTCGGCTGAGGACATCGGGGTCTCCGACAAGTCGCTTACTATCTTTGTAGACTTTCAAGACGACAACAACGCTGCCCCCTTTACTCATGATCTGACGGTCACGAATGACACGCTGACCTTCGCCAGCACCACCACCCTTACCATCGATAATAATATCCTGTACTTCGATTTTGCTCTTACTTTTGCGAGCGCTACCATTGGCATCAAACTCGAGGATCTCTCCGTTTTTGAGCAGATGAATCTGGTTATCGGGATATCCAATCTTCTTTGCAAGTTCTGCGTGGGCATAGCGCATAGAAGGTTCCCCATGTTCGGGGATAATATGCTTCGCTTTAACCAAACGGTGCATCAGCAAAATGTCTTCAGCTTTTCCGTGTCCGGTAACGTGAAGAGCGAGCTCTGCGTTCGTCTTTACGATGGCACCTTGCATACTCAAGTTATTGATCACCTTTGCAACAGCACGTTCGTTTCCGATAATCGGATTGGAGCTGAGGATAATCGTGTCGCCTTTCTTCACACCAATTTGTCGGTGTGTACCAAGGCCGATACGTGCAAGTCCTGCCATCTCTTCTCCTTGGCTTCCTGTGGTCACAATAATCACCTGGTTATCAGGGAGTTTATCCATGCCGGGGCTGACTTTGCGGATCATGCCGCGTGGTGCTTTGATGTACCCGAGGTTCTGAGCAATTTCGATATTGGTCACCATACTGCGACCAGAAACAAACACCTTGCGGTTATATTTTTTCGCATGTTCTACCACCTGTTGAATACGATTGAGCAGTGAGCTAAATGTCGAAACAATCACGCGTCCTTCTGCATCACGAATCAACTTGTTTAATGTGTCAGAAATTTCTGCTTCACTTTTACTGTGTCCAGGCTTAGCAGCGTTTGTCGAGTCCGCGATAATCGCGAGCACTCCATCTTCGCCAAGCTTTGCCAGACGTTGAAAGTCTGCAGGCTCTTCACTCATCGGTGTGAGGTCGAACTTAAAGTCCCCCGTATGAACGAGTGTTCCGTATGGGGTATGCACTGCGATCGCTGCGGAGTCGGGAATAGAGTGTGTTACTTTTAAAAATTCCACCTCTACTTTTCCAATGCGAATTTTTTGACCATATTTAGCATTATGTAGTCTGCATTTGCTGGTCAGCTTTTCTTCATCCAATCGCTTTTTAACGAATGCCATCGTCAGCTCGGTTCCGTAACATGGTGGGTAGTGCAATCCTGCCATAAGGTGCTGTACAGCACCGATGTGGTCTAAGTGCCCATGCGTAAAGAGCACGGCTTTTATGCGGTTCTCTTTTCCGCGAAGGGAAGAAAGATCCGGTATCAAATAGTCGATACCAAGCATGTCTTCGTCCGGAAACTGTAGACCCAAGTCTATAATATAAATGTCTTGGTCTACTTCTATAACGAAGCAGTTACGGCCTACTTGTTCAAATCCACCGAGTGGATAGACACGAAGTTTGCCTCCTGCAAAATGAGCAGGCTTTTGCGCGGGGCGCGGTGCAGGTTTATGTGAGTCCTGCCTCACAGGCTTTCTCGCGGTATTGCGAAAGGGAGGCCTGTTCCCTTGGTGCGGCTTTCGTTGTCCGCCTTGATTTGTGTTGCCCCGCTGGGGCTGTTGTTTCTTCCGCTCGTCACCCTTATTGGATCCGAGCCATTCTCCTACGGTTTTCATTAGTTATGAATTATGTATGAATTAATATGCCACCATCATAGTCCACTCGAGGGTGTATTGCAAGCAGTGCTTTGCAAAGGCATCGACTTTTTGGCTTAGGTTAAACGAATTTTTATCAGGAAAATTTGTTTTAGTACGGTGTTGTATTGTAATTTTCATTCACAATGCTCAGAAATCACTCCAAAACAATCCAGCTTCATCATAGTGAGATACTACACCCTGAACATCATCTGTACTCGCTCCAGCTTGCTGAAACTCGCTTCCATCGGTAGCCTATAACACTGTATGGAGATAACTGTGCAAACAGGCCACACCAGACCAAAGCGGGGGACCACACTCATCGCGGATAGTTTTGTGAGCAGCAGTGGGGAGGATGTCGCTCTACTTATACAAGTAACCGGATCTCCGGCAGATGCAAAGACGCTCGAAAAAGAGTGTAAAACTGTTATCAAACACGCGCTTCTCGAAACAGATGGTGATGCAGCCCAGCGATTAGATGGATCACTCAAAGAACTCAACGGACTCTTTAAAGGTCTCACCTTCTCTCAATCGGTTGAGGAAGTACATGCGATTTTAGGAATCATCGATAAGACCGGAATCTTACACGTGTCCCACGCAGGTCGTGCAGAGGCATATGTCGTTCGTGGCAGTGGAGCAAGTCAAATTACGGAGTATACCCGTGGCAAACCCACTCCAGCATTTGTGCATATAGCGAGTGGTGTACTCGAGCAGCGTGATGTCATTATTCTATCTACTCAGAGACTCCTACGCACCGTAACACCTGCACAACTTGCACAACTTGCCCAGCGTGGAGAGCATCTTCTCGATGAGCTCATTACCGAACTCGAATCCGAAAAAGAACAGGCAGCCATTGGACTCTTCCATGTATCGGGCCGCGGCAAGGCGTCGTCTGGCAAACCCGTAAAGTCCGCACCATCGCGTCGCCGAAGGCGCAAGAGCGGAGCACTCTCGGCAGTACTTGCTTCTGCTGCTGATGTTACTGCACGTGTCAGCGACTATGTTCCATCAGGAATACCAGGGCGCATACAAGAGTTGGTATCGGGCTTTATGTCAGATCTCTCCGATCCAAAGAAAAAACGCAGAGCACACTTACTACTTCTTGCGGGGACAGTTGCGGCGTTCCTTATCGTATGGGCAGTAGTGAACTTGTCTACAGGAAGCCAAAGCCGAGCATCTCGTGCAGAGCTTGAAGAGCGACTCGATGAAGTGAGCCAGCTCATTCGTACTGCAGAAAATCGCAGACTCTCCGGTGAGACCGATAGTGCAAACGCGATATTAGAGCAGGCCGAGCAGCGCGCGAAACAAGTGATGGATAACGAAAGTAATTTATTCCGTGCGCAAGCTTTGGATCTTTTGGAACGCATTCGCACCAAGCGTGAAGAGATTAATAACATCGTGCGGCTCTCTCCTCGGGTCGTCGTCAGCCTTGCCACAAAGAATAAAGACATTGATGCGCTTGGATTCATCGGACTTCCAGACGGTGAGTTTATCGCTTACGACAGACAAGATCTCTACCGTGTACTTCTAAACTCTGTCGAAGATGCCGACCGATTGGTTGAAGATGAGTTGATCTTAGATGCTGATGATTTCCCGCGGTACCAGACAACGGTATTCCAAACGACGGACAATAGTATTATCGAACTCATCAACGGTCAGCCGACATCCATGAAGACTGCAGACCCTGCAGGTTGGATAAAAGGTACCGACATCGAAACGTACTTGCGGTTCCTCTACGTACTCTCTCCAGAGAACAATCAGATCTACAAATATGAGCGACTCGCAAACAGGTACACCGCTCCTGCGGAGTACAATGTGAACGGAGATCTCGAAGGATCTATCGACATGGCTATTGATGGAAACATTTTCATCCTGAAAGAGGGGGGAGAAGTGATGCGGCTCCTGCGTGGCGAGGTGAAGCCATTTACCATCCGTCACCTTCCAGAGGAGGCTCTCAAAAATGCGACCAAACTCTACAAAGTATTCGATGGTCACTTGTACTTCCTCGACCCATCCGCTGGACGCGTCGTCGTTGCGACTCCGGGTGGAGGCGCGGGTGAAGGGTCGTATGTACGGCAGTACATTCTTGAGGGAGATCAGATCGGTGACCTCAAAGATATCTACGTTGATGAAGAGGAGACCAAGATGTATCTGATTGATGATAAGAGAATCCATGTAGTTGATCTTCGATGAAGATCAACAATGTTGAAATGAAGAAACCTGCCTGCCGGCAGGCAGGTGTTGAATAGGAGAAAATATGCTTTTCAGGTTTTCAAATTTTCAGGTTTTCAGGTTTACTGATCATATGAAGATATTAACTTTCGGTACTTTCGATCACTTGCACCCCGGACATTTGGCATATCTCAATGAGGCAAAAAGCATGGGAGATCTTTTCATAATCGTTGCACGTGATAGTCATGTGGAGGAAATCAAAGGAGCAGCTCCCGACCAGTCAGAAGAATTCCGGATGGCAGCGCTCAAAGAGGCGTTTCCCGATGCCACTATCCTCCTAGGAGATAGTGAGGATTACCTGGTACCCGTCAGACAGATCAATCCAGACCTCATCGTTATGGGCTACGATCAGCGCCTTCCTCCAGGGGTCTCTGAGGAGGAATTAGGCTGTAAAGTAGTGCGTGCAGCCCCATTAGACCCAGATATTCACAAATCCAGCCTCCGGAAACAAAAGACGCCAAAGGCGTCCTTTAAGAACAAGTGATATTGACAATTGAGGCTTATAGAGTAGAATTCCAGCCTCTATTCATACCCTTTAATCATATGTCAGAGACTTTCGAACTACCAGAGACAGATGAGAACAGCGTGGCTGCACTCCAGCTTGGTGCCACAAAAGACGGCCAAGTTGAGGATACGACAGGTGCACTTAAAAATGCAGACACAGTGAGCTCAGTTGAGACCACAGATCTTACCGATGCAACACTTCGCGATCGCATCGAACCATTGGTTGCAGGTGGAGCATCTGAGATTGATTTGGATGTTACCCGTGTAGAGCTTGATGAACAATTGCAAGAATCTATCGTGGCAAAGCAACTTGAACTCTAGAGACGCGGTATTAGTCTTCGTGTTATTGGTCTAAAGAGTGCAGCAAATGAAGGACGCAATGACCGGTACGGGTAATGTTGTCACAAAGGCGAATATGGTAACAGAATTCCAGCAAGCAGCCTAAGGCCTAAATCATACTTTTGACCTATAGTAAGCGACTTCCGATGGAGGTCGCTTTCTAAAATGGCCTATTTCTGCTATAATTATCTGAATTCTTCACAAACTATGGAAGAGCTAAAAAACACATTCAACACCGAACCAGACCAAAAGCCAGAGGACGATCGTCCGCCTCTCTGGAAGCAGATCCTCGGAGCCGTTATCGGTGGAGGACTCGCACTCGCTCTGTACTACGGATACGAGTATGCAAAACCTCAGGTGA
The DNA here is from genome assembly GCA_913054215.1 of uncultured Candidatus Peregrinibacteria bacterium. Lineage (GTDB taxonomy): Bacteria > Patescibacteriota > Gracilibacteria > Peribacterales > Peribacteraceae > UBA2170. Next base: position 18,181 of record CAJXJE010000001.1, read on the forward strand.
CTGCATACCTCACACTTCCTGTCGTAGAAGGTGGTCGCCTCTTCGATTTGGGAGCTTCGAACATTGCAGATAAAACAATGGATGCCGGAAACCGAAAGCGCATCCTCAGTCGTGGGCTTCGTGCTGCAGGTATGTTGCAAGATAACACCAAGAACGACCCATCACTGCTCAGCTCTGTCGATAATCACTCACTCGATATCGCATGGCCAGGTCATAACAAAGACGATCCAAAATATGCAGAGGCGATCAAAGAAGATATACAGCCAGGTATTTCACGAGCAGTAACAGATAAGCTTAAGGAGTGGGAGAAAGACGTCGATAACCAGAAGCTCATGGCACGCGTAATGGAAGAGCAAATGGCTACAAAGGAAATGGAAATAGAAGATGCATGGGAAGACCTCTGGGGTGATATTCACGAAGAGGAAAGCGAGAACGCCGTAGAGCATTCCAATGCAAAAGGACTTCCAGATACTGGGTTCGGTATTGGGTTCGTAGCAATAGGAGCTGCAGGTGGTGCTTGGGGAACCAGAAAAAAGAAGAAAAGTAGAAAATAAGAAAACCTGAAAGAGGTTAAGCTTTTCAGTTTTTCAGTTTTCCATCTAAAGTAGTGGGCATGACAATCTTATTCGTTGTCCTCGGCCTTGTTTTCGGAAGCTTCGGTTCTGTTCTTGTTACACGCATCCCGGGTGGTAAAACTATTGTTGGACGCTCCGGTTGTCCGCATTGCCACAAAACTCTTACACCGCTAGAACTCATACCCGTCATAAGCTATCTCTTTCTTCGAGGCAGGTGTAAAGAGTGCAAGGTACCGATTGGATGGATGTATCCCACGATAGAAATCCTCTCAGCACTACTTTTCCTTGCTGCGTGGCAGCTGCATGGTGAACCTATTACTGCCGCTCTTCTGGGACTTGTTCTATGGCTCCTCTTGATTATTGGATTTATCGATGCGTATACACAGACCATTTCGGATCTTCTCAACATTCCTCTACTCGTTCTTGCGGTTCTCTACAGCATGCTTCTAGGACAGTTTGAAATTGGTGGTATCGTCCTCGGAGTGGCTTTCTTTGGGGCTCAGTGGCTTCTGAGTCGTGGTAAGTGCCTCGGGAGCGGGGATATCATCTTAGCCGCTGGTATAGGGGCTCTAGTAGGCAGCTGGGAGCGCATGGTGGCGTGCCTGTTCCTTGTGTATGTCATAGGGGCTCTCATCGCCAGTACCCTCCTGCTGACAGGGCGCGTCAAACGAGGACAGTACATCGCATTTGCCCCGTTTATGGCGATAGGAGCTATTGCTACAGTCTTCTTTCAGTCGAGGATAGATCAGTTTATAGCGCTGTATATAGGCATATAAAATAGCAGGCTCTCGCCCAAAACTGAGTGAAAGCCTGATAAGGCATCGCATGTTAACGGTATACACCGTGCCCGCTCCGGAGAGAGGCGACCATTACGATATTAAGAAGCTTACTGTAAATTTGATATTTGTCAAGCCTTCAAAAAGGTCTAAATTGTATCTAAATGGCCAATTTGAGCTATAATTTAAAAGAAATGAAGATTGTGGCTCAAAATCGGCGTGCAAGATACGATTATGACATCGTAGACACCCTAGAGGCTGGAATATCGCTTACAGGCCAGGAGGTGAAATCCTGCCGTATGGGAAACGTCAATTTGGGCGGATCCTACGTATCTCTCATCTCCGGAAAGCCCGTTATCAAGGGGATGAAGATTGCGAAGTATAACTTCGCTTCCACTGTCGAAGACTATCAGCCCGGACGAGATCGCGTGCTTCTTATGAAGAAACGCGAGGTGGAAAAGCTCACATCAACTCTCGCAGAAAAAGGGGTGTCGCTCATTCCACTCGAAGTAAAAGCGGGCAAATATATCAAAGTAACGCTTGGTCTTGGAAAGGGAAGAAAGCGATACGACAAGAGACAGAACAAGAAAGAGAAGGATATTAAGAGGAGGCTGAAAGAAGGGCGGGAGGTGTAACGACAAAAAAGCAAATCTGAAAAACTGAAAAGTTGAAAAAGTACTATGGCTCTATATCCATAAAAGAATTACTTTCAGGTTTTCAAATTTTCAAATTTTCAATATTATTCTTACATGTCACTTCTTCCACCACAAATCCAAAAGACGATCGAAGAGTTTTCCAAGCTCCCCGGCATTGGCCCAAAGTCTGCAGAGCGTCTTACATTCCATCTTTTACGCAGTAGTAAGGCATCTCCAGAGGGTCTTGGTGATTCACTCAAGAGCCTGAAAAACGAACTGAAGTACTGCAGAGATTGTCAGATGGTCACCCTCCAAGAGCAGTGCAGCTTGTGTGCAGATACTTCGCGTGATCACACCACCATCCTCGTTGTCGAAAACCCACTCGATGTTATCGCGTTTGAAAAGACGTTATTTAAAGGTGTGTATCACGTACTACACGGAGTACTCTCCCCCATCGATGGGATGGGTCCGGAGCAACTCAAAATGAAAGAACTCGTCGACCGTTGTACGGACGGCAGCATCACAGAAATTATCGTCGCGACGAATCCGGATGTCGAAGGAGAAGCAACGGCCAGTTATATTCTAAAGCAACTGGGTGGAAAGATAGAAAAAGTAACCCGTCTCGCACACGGTCTTCCGATGGGTGCCGATATCGAATTTGCCGATCAAGTTACCCTTAAAGAGGCTCTCGTTGGGCGGCGGGATCTCTGAGAAATTTGTTTAAGCGAGTCCGTTTTTACTTCTACAATGCTGTATTGCAGAATATCTAGGGTTAAATGCGCACCGAGTACCTGCTACATGAGTAAACATTTCTCCTTCGTCGCAGAACTTACGTACTCTTGCTAATGTTTTACCGGTGCTACGCGTGTCATCAATCAGCATTAATTCTTTTCCTTGTACTAATTCTTGTACTTTACCTGGTTCACTGATAGGAGTTACTTCTACAGAACCTCCGTCATAACGGACAACAAATCCATAGGTGTCATTTGGGTTTTGGATATGACTATCGAGAATCACAACAACTGTAGCTGTTTCTACCTCACTCAACTGCTGGCGCATTACTGATGCATATCCAATCATGCCGGAATAGGAGAGCACTGCAGGGACTGTTGATTCGGTATTCGTACCAATAGATTGTCGTGCTATTTGATGGGAGAAGTTATGAGGACCCGCTTTATAGACTTGAAATGTTTTTCCTGCATCAACATTACGTAGTAACAAACCATCACCATACATAGCAGATTCTGCAATGTCTCCGAGATGCTCTAAATCTGAACTATCAGTGCTTTTACTAATACCTAGGGTATAGTTTCTCAGAAATTCTGTTTGCATATCAGGCAAGCCATCCATTATCTTTAGTACATAATAAAAGAAAAGACCGTGCTCCATACCGGGGTAATGACGAGCTTTATTAGCGAGTATCCAGTTGATGTATCGTTGTGGCGCACCAGGAAGAGTGCCTTTTGTAGTGTTGTGGTTAATATCAAATGCTAGATCTCGTGGAAGATAGACTCCATGGTCAGGATTAGAAGACCTTGCGTCGTCAGTATTGCTTAAATGGAGAAGACGAAGAATGGCATCACGCATTTGCCCAATCGTTTCAAAGGGATTTTGCTCTACCATTCTCTTCAAAAAACTTGGAGCAGCATCCTCTTCATTTGTGCCGCCTCTTTCTCTTTGGCACTTTACACCCATATGTATACTATACAATAAAATAATAACTTATCTAGTATAAAGAAAGCCTTATTTTAAGCCCTAATGCCGAAACGCCCTGATTCCTGTGGTCACCATCACAATCCCCAGCTCGTTGGCTTTGGCGATCACTTCTTCGTCTCGGATAGAACCACCCGGTTGAATAATAGCGGTGATACCATTTTTAGCAGCCTCTTCAATGCTATCGGCAAACGGGAAGAACGCATCTGATGCCATGACACTTCCCTTCGCTTTATCCCCCGCACGGCGAGCGGCAATGATCGTACTGTCGACACGACTTGTCTGGCCGCATCCGATCCCCGTGGTCACTTTATCTTTCGCAAACACGATCGCATTACTCTTCGCATTTTTCACAACGACCCATGTAAAGAGTAGGTCTTCGATCTGTGCGTCCGTCGGCTTGGCATCCGTCACCACCGTCAGGTCATCTTTGGTCAGCACCTTCGTGTCTTGTTCTTGAATGAGCATTCCACCGAGCATACTTCTGGCAGTCATGGGGTTCTTTTCTTCGGGGCAGCTCATTTCTATCGCACGGAGCTTTGGCCGTTTCTTCAGTAGTTTAAGCGCTTCTGGCTCATACCCTGGTGCAATAATCACTTCGGCAAAAATCTTCTGATCGATAATTTTTTGAATCACTTCTGCAGTACACGGTCGATTTAATGCAACGATCACACCGAAAGCACTTAAGCGATCGGCGTCGTAACATCTCTGGAATGCTTCGGCAATATCGTCGTGACTTGCAACACCCGACGGGTTGGCGTGCTTGATGCACGCTGCTGTTGGCTCTTCGTATTCGCACACCAAATTCCATGCACCATCTGCATCCAAAATATTGAGGTAGCTCATCTGCTTCTCTTCTTGGATTACTTTCCACGCGCGATCGTATTCATACAAATCATAATAATAGCCTTGCTGATGAGGGTTCTCTCCATAGCGAAGCTCCATTCTATTACGCACAAGTATTCCACCCTTTTCCGCTCCAGATAGGGCTTTTGTAATAGTCGCGTCATAGGCCATCGTGCGTTCAAACACTTTGACAGCCAGCTCCGATCGAAGCTCCAGTGACGTGTCACCGTCCTTCTCAATCTGTTCCATCACCCGATCGTAATCGGCAACGTCACACACAACAGTCACATAGTTTTTATTTTTCGCCGCACTTCTCAGAAGTGTCGGACCACCGATATCAATCTGTTTAATTAACTCGTCACCAGTGATTCCTTTTGCAACAGACTCCTCGAAAGGATACAAATTTACCACCACTAAATCGATCGGTTCGATCTCCATTTTTTTTGCGTCCGCATCATCCTCGCCACGACGGAAAAGCACGCCTCCCATAATCTTCGGATGCATCGTTTTGACACGGCCACCAAAGCACTCCGGAAATCCCGTGACATCATCCACGGCAGTCACCGCGATCCCTGCATCAGAAATAGTCTTCAAAGTGCCTCCTGTAGAGATAATTTCGTACCCAGCAGCAATAAGCCGCTTGGCAAATTCAGCAACTCCAGTCTTGTCAGAAACGGAAATGAGAGCTCTTTTTGGCATCAGAAAGCAGATTGGAAGGCGAAATCGATTATAGAGGTTCCTCTTCACATTGCCAGCGGATTCCCAAATTGCTTAAAAGCGCTAATTCTGGGAGAATATAAGGATTATTCGCTAATTTAGCATGGCCAAAAAGGACAAAAAAAACCAACAAAAAAGGCACCTGCAAAGCCCACCTCCGCCAAGAAGGGTAAAAAGATTCTGATTGTTGAGGATGAACGCCCTCTCGCACATGCGCTAGAACTCAAGTTTACGCACGAAGGATATGACGTCACTATCGCTACAGATGGTGCTGAAGGATTAAAAATTGCTAATGCAGAGAAGTTTTCGATGATTCTTCTAGATCTCATCATGCCGCAGATTGATGGGTTTACGTTTATGGAACAGCTCAAGAAGAAGTCACCCATCATTATCCTCAGTAACTTAGGACAAGAAGAAGACAAAGAGCGGGCAAAGCAGTTGGGTGCTGTGGACTACTTCGTCAAATCGAATACCCCTATTGTTGAAATCATTAAAAAAGTTCAATCCAGCATTAAGTAACTATGGCTCTTAAAGACATCGAACTCGGCGAAATACTTCTAGCCCAGAGCTATGTCTCTGAGGAGGAACTTAAAACTGCACAAAAGTCTGCGAAAGATCGCAAGATGAGCTTGTTTGCTGTATTGATGGAGAAAGGTCTTCTCACACAGTCCCTCTACGAGCAGGCATTAGCCGAACATTACAAGTTGCCATTTTATGACATCACAGAAACCCCAACGAAGCCAGAACTGATTGCTAAGCTACCCGAAGAGATAGCACGCACGTATCACGTGATCATCGTCAAAAAAGAAGGCAATACGCTTACCGTAGCAACATCCGAGCCAGGTGATGTCACATTGGAAGAGGCCATTCGCTTAAACTTCGAGCAAGAGGAAGCGACCATGCCAGAAAAGCCAGAGAAAGAATCAAAAGATGCCAAAGGAAAGAAGGGTAAAAAGCAAAAGACAAAATCCAAACCAAAGCCTAAAAAGTCTGGAGGGCTTTTCTCCTCGAAGAAGACTAGATCAGCGAAGAAATTTAGCGGCAAGATCAACTTTGTGTTTACAGCACAGGAGAATATCGACTCTGCATTACATCACTTCCGCAAACCTCTTGCGACGCGGTTCCAAAAGATTATCGAAGAGCAGCACAAAGTCGCACCAGAGATAGAAAACCTCATTATTCATCGTGCAACCAGTGCAGATATTAATGAGTTAGCACGCAAGAAAGGCATGAAACTGATGTTTGAAGATGGTTTTGATAAAGCGCTTTCGGGCTTAACAACCATAGAAGAGTTGATGCGTGTCGCAGCTCCTCCTGCAATTATGTTCTCTAAGAAACGTGCCAAGAAGTAAATCCAAAAAAGCGGCAAAGAAGAAATCCACTCCTCGCAAGAAGAAGGATACAAAGAAGGTAAAGAGGAAATTCTTCACACTCACCTTAAGACTACGTTGCTCCTACGGAGAAAAAAGGAAAGCTCGGACAGTTCTTTGCGTCCGTCAACAATATGGGAATGGGAAAGCAGAGAGTGGCCATGATGCAGAGCTTGGCTATGATGATGGGTGCAGGACTTCCGCTCTCTTCCGGCGAGGATTCCCCTCACAAGTAACACGTTACCCATCATTGATGCTGGCTTAGTACTCGCAGTAAACGGCCTGTCTATTCAGCGGGACAACGGATTCGTCCGTATCATTTCCTATGGTGGGCTAGAGTCTGGTGGTAAGGAAGTAATCGATGCCACTATTCTATTCGATCGCGGCTACATCGACCACATAGCAAACGAAGATGGAGAACATGAGGGAGAACAACCCTTCGATGGGAATACCAATGAAGGAGTTGGCGGTGATGAGTACACACTCGCAACAGACCAGAAGTCTGTAGAATTTCAAACACGAGTCACTAACGCAGGAGATACTATTTTAATTTTCTAGCAATCCGGCACTCCTTGAGAAATGAAGAGATATGATAAGATAGCGGGCAGCCCACCATCCTCTATGGTATATCGAGCTCTCAGTCACCGGTCGCATCGTGCAGGTTTCACAGCCGTAGATGTACTTTTGACTTTGGGTGTTATCGCAGTAACTGCAGGAGTATCGGTGCCAATGTTTCGTAGTTATCAGATCAGAAGTGATCTAGATCTTGCAGTGGTGCAAACCATTACAGGGCTTTCGCGCGCGCAGCTGCTGTCCCAGACAGGGCAAGAAGATGACATGTGGGGATTTCGTGTCCCAGAAGGAACGATATTCCAAGGATCAAGTTACTCCATTCGTGACCCAGATTTTGACGAGACACTAGTTCTTCCGCCAAACATTAGCGTGTATGGCATAGAAGAAGTGGTGTTTTCTCGTGTGGATGGAATACCGACTCCTGTCGGAGACATCATCCTCGAAGCGCTTAATGGAGACTATAGAACCATCACCGTCAGTGCTGATGGTATGACGACCTCTTCGCAGATTGAAGAAGGTGAGATCGGAAGCGATAGCGGTGATACCGGTTCAGATTCGGGAGGCGATACTGGAGACTCAGGAGACTCAGGCTCCACAACAGGTGGCGATAGCGGCTCAACCACAGGTGGTGATTCAGATTCCACTACCGGAGGTGACAGTGGTGGTACAACAGGTGGTGATAGTGGCGGAAGTGATAGTGGCGGAGACTCTGGAGGTGATACGCCAACGTGTGAAGATCGTTTCACTGTAAGTGATGATGGCACTATTCAAACAACGGGAACGGTCAGTATGACTGTAAAGGCACTAGGTGCAGAGATTACTTACGGTGCAGGAGGTCCAGAGATATCAGTGACAGCACAGGTGAGTACCAATGGTGGAACCACATGGAACACGCTCTTTAACGGTGCGGAAATCGATGGTGGCGAAGAGCAAACAATCACCGATATTACGTCTGAGCAACAGGTAGTTATAAAGATCAACGGTCGCTATGGTTGGCTCTTTAACAAGACCTACCTCACCAACGATGGAACCGGACACATCGAAGTATTGCGCAACGGAGACGATCTGCCGGACTACGATGTGTTTGATAACCAAGATAGTCTCCCCTCTTTCCTTCAGGATATTATCGATGACAATGGCAAAATCAGTATTGGAGACTACGATGTTGTGCTTCTTGGAGAACTCGGTTCACTGGGAACAAGCTCATCAGATTTCCAAGATGCAGTCATACTTCTGAAGTTCGACCAGGCGGAAGGAAGTTGTGCGAGTGTCAATGAGCCACGTTTCAAGATTACATGGGATCGACTCGAAAATACCGGACTGGGAGATGCTACTAAAACGTCCTATCTTGGCCAAGCTGCTTGGGCATACGGTGAAGGTCAGTGGATACCGCTCTATGGAATCGATGGGCAGATTGCTACAGATGGAGGCATAACAGAGGCTGTTACAGGTCTTGCTCTTCAGCGTAAAAACGGTTACATCCGCATACTGGCACATGGTTCACATACCTCAGGAAATAAAGAGATAGTCGATGCACTTATTACATTTGATGGTGCCAAAGTTACGGCAATAGTGAACGATACAGGGGACAATAAAACAGAAGATCCTTTCGATAGTATAGTCAACGATGGTGTAGGGGGAGACGAGGCAGTTGTTGCATTCGATTCCACGTATGTGATCTTTCAAACACGCGTAACTACTGCAGATGATGCCATTCTTGTGTACTGGACTCCGTACTCTTCAGGTGAAGATGGTGGTGATTCCGGTGGTGATTTCGGTGGCGGCCTTGATGATAGTGATGATGGCGATGGGGACAATGATGATGGCATTGCCAAAAATGATGCTGATGATGGCGATGGAGACGACGATGATGGCGTTGCCAATAATGACGAAGACGACGATGGCGATGGCGATGACGACGATGGCATTGCCAATAATGGTGACGGTGACACCGATGCGTGTGCAGCGGCATTTACCGTGAGTAACGGTCGTATCGTGCTACAAGAAGCAGCAGACGTCTCCTTCCATGCCCTTGGTTCCCATTCCACCTACGGAAAAGGTGGACCAGAAATACAGGTGCGTATGAATGTGAGTACGGACAACGGAAACACCTGGAGATCACTATTTGGCTTCATTGATATTGATGGAGGAGAGCAGGAATATTTCACAGATCTTCCTTCTGGAAGTACTATCCTTCTCAAGGCAGAGGGGCGTCGTGCATGGCTCTTCCGTCAACAGACACAGTCAGGAGATGGTAGTGGTCGTATAAAGATTTTCAAGCGCAAGCAGTCAGATCCCAATACGGTAATCTACGCAACACCTGCAAAACTCAAGCCCTTCCTACGGACTCGCATCTCCAAGCGTAAAGTGATGATTGGCGCCAAAGAAGCACTCGCACTCATCGAATTACAAGATCTTGGAACGGATGCAGATTACCAAGATGCTGCAATTCTTAT
>CAJXJE010000002.1 GCA_913054215.1 uncultured Candidatus Peregrinibacteria bacterium
GCACCCGATGACCCTATAGGCGCCGGTCTCGTTGATGCACTCGAAGAAATTGGTATTCAGTCTGTTGCTCCCAAAAAGAACCTAGCACAGGTAGAGGCAAGCAAGGGATTTACCAGAGACCTCCTAGCGAAGCACGGCATTGATGCATCACCAGTGTACCGTGTATTTACGGAGTCTGATGCTACTACTATTCGTTCATTCCTTGATGAGCTAGAGGGAAACTATGTCGTAAAATACGATGCACTCAAGGGAGGAAAGGGAGTGAAGGTGAGTGACGAGCATGTGCATACTATTGATGAAGGAGTTGCCTACGCCATAGAATGCATCGAAGAATGTGGTCGCGTCGTTATCGAAGAAAAACTTATTGGTGTGGAGTTTAGCTTGATGAGCTTTGTGTCTGGAACAACGGTTATCGATATGCCTGCTGTTCAAGATCACAAGCGTGCATACGAAGGAGATACTGGGCCAAACACCGGTGGAATGGGAACCTATTCTGATGCGAATCACAGTCTTCCCTTTTTAAGTGACAATGATCTAGACGCTGCAAAAGAGCTCAACGAGCAAACGGCAAAGGCATTGCAGGATGAATGCAAAGAACCCTATAAAGGTATCTTGTACGGAGGATTTATTGCTACCAAAAAAGGAATTCAGCTCATTGAATACAATGCGCGATTTGGCGACCCAGAAGCTCTGAATGTTCTGCCACTACTCGAATCGGACTTTGTGGATATCTGCCAAGGCATTATCAGTGGAGACCTGAGTGATGACATGGTTTCCTTTGCGAAGAAAGCTACCGTCTGTAAGTACATCACCCCAGAGAGTTATCCCGAGAGTAAAGATAATAGAGGCGAGAAGGTAACGCTTCCTGATGCAGTTGACGATGCCCGGATCTATCTTGGCGATATTTCTGAAAAAGATGGAAACCTGACGCTCGGAGGATCTCGCACTGCAGGGATTGTCGGCATTGGTGATACCATCGCAGAAGCTGAAACTATTGCGCAGCGCCTCTGTGAGAGTGTTGAGGGATCTGTGCGATTCCGCAGTGATATTGGTACGAAAAAGATGATAGATGAGCGTATCGATTTGATTGAAAAGGTGCGAAAAGGGTAAGATTAGCTCAATGCAAAGAGACTACACTAGAGTACTGATTCCCTTCGTCTATTTTATAGCCGGAGCAACGTCTATCGCTTCTGTTGCAGCAACATTTTTCTATAAGGATGATTTGCTGCTGTCTCCTGCCCAAGTGGCTCTCCTTGGTTCTATAGCGATTATCCCTTGGAGTATAAAGCCGGTGTATGGGTTCCTTTCTGATAGACAACCTATTTGGGGATGGCGCAGAAAGCCGTATCTCTTTATAGCGGGTTTGATGAGCGCAGCGGGATATTTTTCCATGGCTACGTGGGTCAACTCATTTGGGGATCTAGTCGTCGCACTCCTACTTTCTGGCATGGGGTTTGCTCTCGCAGATGTAATTGTGGATGGTATTGTTGCAGAGAAGAGTAGAGACCAGAGAGTAGCGGGAAAACTGCAAAGTATTTGCCGTGCTGCTATTATGGCTGGAGCCCTATCTGTAGCCTATCTCTCCGGTATACTTGTCGAAAGTATTGGGCCACGGAACGTGTTCTTTATTACAGGATCTCTGCCACTACTCACCAGTATTCTTGCCATAGTAATCAAGGAAGAGAAAACAAATTTCCCTACATTCTCCCTAAAGGAGACATGGGTGAAATTTAAGAATGCACTCAGTAAAGATCTGATGTGGGCGATTGTCTTCGTCTTTATCTGGCGAGCGACTCCGTCTAGTGGAGGAGGGCTATCATACTTTATGATTGATGAACTTGGTTTTGACGCAGAATTCTTTGGAAGATTGAGTTTAATCTCCCATGCCATGGGTATTGTTGGCGTGCTCATCTTTCGCAAATGGCTACTTGCTGTCTCGCTACGCAAACTCTTTTTCTGGATTATCATCGCATCCGTTATTTTGAGTCTTCCGACCATTGGTCTTGTGTACGGATGGTATGAGTACGTGAACATGAGTCCACGGTTCTTTGCCATGGCAGATACATTAATCTCTGCCCCTCTTACAGAAATCGCATTCATTCCACTGATGGTACTGACAGCGAGGCTCTGTCCTCGAGGAATCGAGGCTACGATGTTTGCCGTGCTCGCATCCATCATGAATATTGGTCTTGCCGTGTCTGACCTTGGAGGTGCGTGGCTCCTGAATTTCTTTGACGTCACCCAAGCAATTGGAGACGTCGCTGCAAACTACTCTGGACTTCATAAAGTATTGTGGATAGCAATCTTGAGCAGCTTCCTTCCGATGCCCTTTATAAAGATGCTTCCAGATGTTCGTACAGCTGGAGAGATACCTAGCCCATCAAAACATCAAGCTATTAAAGATGTAACAGCAACAGAGAAGAAGGATATTGCTTAAACTCCAACCGAAGCTAATTTATCGAGTTGATCTTTCTGCAAGAGTGCTTCGATGATCTGCAAGATGTCCCCCTCCATAATGCCAGGAAGGTTATTGAAGTTCTGTCCGATGCGGTGATCTGTTACACGGTCTTGTGGGAAGTTATACGTACGGATTTTTTCGGATCTATCCCCAGAACCAATCTGTCCAAGGCGCATATCCCCTCGCTCTTTAGCGAGTCTCTGCTGCTCAGCTGCATACAAACGTGATCGCAGGATGCCCATCGCTTTGTTCTTGTTTTTAAGTTGAGACTTTTCATCCTGACAAGAAACAGTGATATCTGTTGGAAGGTGTGTGATACGCACTGCTGAGTCTGTGGTATTTACCGATTGTCCTCCAGGCCCTGATGAGCGAAAGATATCGATACGAATATCTTCATCTTTAATAGTGATATCTACTTCTTCAGCCTCAGGAAGAATTGCGACGGATGCAGCCGATGTATGCACGCGCCCCTTGTTCTCTGTAGCAGGAATACGCTGTACCCGATGGACACCAGACTCAAACTTCATCATTCCATACGCACCCACTCCGTCGATCTTGCAGACTGCTTCTTTCACTCCCCCGCTCTCTGCATCCTTTTTATCTAAAAGCTCGGTCTTCCACTTCTGCTCCTCTGCAAAACGCAGATACATACGCAGAAGTTCTCCTGCAAAGAGTGCTGCTTCGTCCCCTCCTGTCCCTGCTCGAATCTCGAGGATGACTGATCGGTCATCATCGGCGTCTTTTGGAATGAGGAACAACTTCATCTCTTCCTCGAGTTCTGGGATACGCTTGCGCGCTACATCTGCCTCCTCATCTGCCATTACTTTCAGCTCGGGGTCATCCGCTGATTCTTTGGCAAAGGTGATTGCTGCCTGTGCTGCATCATACTCTTTGATCATACCCAGCAAAGGCTCCAGGTCTTTCATGCGCTTGCCTATCTTTGCTATTTGCTTTGGATCGCTCAGGACTTCGGGTTCCATCATCTTTTTCTGCAAAGCATCGAATTCGGCCGCAAGGGAACGAAGTTTATCAATCATAATCGTTAGTTAGAGTTATTCTTTTTCTTACCACAGTGTTCGCATACAGCAGCCCATGTGTAGTTCATCTTTCCACAAGAGCCACAAGTATCTTTGATCTGCTTACCGCATCCACCACAGTACTCTTCACTTAGATCCAGCGGATAGGTGCAGGTAGGACATTGCATATTGCGAATCTTCCTCTTTCCACCTCGAACAGGGTCCGTCGCTCTTCGGTGAACAGAAACGATGAGTCCACCAAGTAACAAGATGATAACTGCCATCATCAAGTAGTACCCGACGATGCGTGTGAGTAGTGTGGCTTGTAATATCTCCCAGAGTTTTTCTAAGAGCTCTTTTGGAATCCAACTCCAGAGGAAAATAGAGAACGATTGCAAGCTGATGATGCTGGAAGCAATCAGTGCCGCAACGGCAATAATTTCCCAACGTGAATCCTTTCTCTTCGTTCTGCTATACCACCAGAGCGTGATAAAGAAGAAGGGAATCCAGAAGATGGCCTCCCAGAGAAAGACCTTGAGCTGACGGATACGTATCTGTTTTACATATTCACGTCTCAAGGGTTCCTCTGCAATACGAGCGATCTCTCTAAGATCGTCAAGCTCAGCCTGTTTCTGAGATATTTGCAAATCAAGTTTTGCAAGATCTGCTTGGGTGGTATCAACGGTATCTCGTACAGAGTCTTGATGACCATAGATTCTCTCGTCCTCTCCAGCAATTTGCTCTAGCAAGCTTGTATCGTACTCAGACCTAGCCTCTCTTTTTCGAGATTCAAGCTGCCATCTGGCTTGTTGTAATGGCTGAATAACTGTTTTTGAGAAATGTTCCACATTACGATTTTCAACAAGATCTCTATAGTTTGGGTAATTCACACTTGGAATCCCTGACTGTAAATCTACAATGGCTCTTTCTGAGAGCATGAGGATAATCAACGTCAGAAGCGCCACAAGAACCTTTACACCAAAGGAATACTTCTTCTCTTCATACGAGAAATGGAGCTCTTTTGAGTGCTTGCCGAAGAGTTTCTTGAAGATCTTGAACATCGAGAACTACTCTAGCGCCTTTTTCAGTGATTTTAAAGCTCAGAACCGTACAATATCACTATGAAAATCTTGGTTGCTATGTCCGGCGGTGTCGACTCCTCAGTAGTAGCCCATAAACTGAAAGAAGAGGGGCATGAGATTATTGGGGTTCGCTTTACGTTGTGGACAGATCCGCTTGCTCCTCCACTGGCACAGATACTGCCGAGTAAGTGTTGCAACGCACAGACAGTTGCAAGAGCAAACCAGGTAGCGAAGGATCTGGATATCCCGTTACAGATACTTGATCTTGAGCAAGAGTTTAAAAGAGATGTCGTCGATCCATTCCTCCAAGGGTACCGCGAAGGCAGTACGCCAAACCCCTGCATAGGATGTAATCGATCTGTGAAGTTTGGGAGGCTACTAGAGCTATGTAAAGAACTTGGCTGCGAAAAACTTGCAACAGGTCACTACGCTCGGGTGGCCGAGGAAAAGCAGTCTGATGGATCTGTTCGCTATCTACTGCTCGAGGGACTCGATAGAACAAAGGACCAGAGTTACTATCTGTATGGCCTCAATCAAGAGCAACTCAGCACAGTGATGTTCCCTCTCGGTGGGTTGCATAAATCTGAGGTCTTCGAACTCGCTATACAGTACGGCGTACCCTATGACGATACCAGTTACCGCGAGAGTCAGGATCTCTGTTTCTTTCCAGAGAAACAACCAGAGCAATTCCTTAAGAGGTATATCAAAGATAGTAAGCCCGGAGATATCAAACTGGAAGATGGGACTGTGGTAGGACAGCATAAAGGCATTCCGTTTTATACCATTGGACAAAGAAAGGGCTTGGGCATTGGAGGCTTAAAAATACCCCTCCATGTCGTACGAAAAGACTGCGGCAGTAACACTGTTTTTGTGGCTCCTGATGGGGCTGATCTTAAAAAAGACCTATCAGCAAGTGATCTGCGATGGGTCTCATGGGAACCTCCAAGAAATGTGAAGAATGACTTTCAGGCGCGTATTCATTCACTGGGAACAAAGCATGATGGAGTACTAGAGCATGATGGCAAAACACTAGATTTCCGCTTTGATAAGGGATTAAGAGGAATTGCAGCAGGTCAATCTATCGTCCTCTATCGTGGAGAGGAAATTGTAGGAGGGGGTGTCATTACAGAAGAGATGCAAGAAGTAAAAACTATGGTACAATCGTGCTCCTGAGACTGTGATAAACACGTATTTTCTGCTACAATAAGAGGATTCCTCTACTCCCGCACCAAGACTGGCAAGAAGGCGATGATGACCACAAAGCCCATGTGGATAGTAGTGGCCAAATTCATATTGGCTCAGGAAACCAGAGCAAAACACCCCGGTTGAGCCGAAAACAGCCAGAATTAAAGAAAAAAACAGAATGGCAGGTCACTGATGCAGACGAAGTAGTTATAGCGATGCGTAAAACCATGACCACATCGGATCGCTGTGAACAAATAGTCTCTGTTCTCAAAGGTGTCCGTGGAGGTCTAATTGGTACGACGAAAGATCTGGTATATGAAGGGAGAAACCAATACGCACACAGCTACCGTGGACTGAAATTTCATATACGTGATATCAAGAAGATCTTTGCAAGTGGAGCAGATGGTATCTGGGGTTTTCTTGCTCAGCCTGTTTGGGTGATGCGTAAAAATAAGCCTGCAAAGGAATACAGTCGCGGATCTCTTTTTGCACTGGACGTTGTACGTTTTGGTGGAACATTCGCCACGATATTCGTAGCGCTATTTGTCTCGCTGAACTATCAGAGTTTCTTCCAGATCATCACTCCATATCTTGACCCTGTAGAGAGAGTATCTTCTCTTCATGGCAATCTGTCAGAGGTAGATAATGCGCTGAAAGAGAAGCTCCTCAAGAGCCCAATGCTTGCTATTGCAGGTCGAGAAGAAGGAAATTTTCTCAGCTATCTTCCGGCAGTTGGACCTCCTGAAAACAGAATCATTATTCCACGTCTAGGCCTGAATATTCCTCTGGTAACCCCTTCGTATAGCTCACTACTTCGAGAAGACTGGGAAGGTGTAGAAACAGATATCCAAGATGCTTTGAAGCACGGTGTCGTGCACTACCCAGGGACTGCTCGTCCTGGGCAAGCTGGAAACTTCTTCGTAACCGGTCACAGCAGCTACTACCCTTGGGCAGATGGTCGCTTTAAAACCGTCTTTGCCAGACTCCATGAGCTAAATGTCGGTGATGAGTACTGGGTGTACTACGGTGGAGATAAACACCGATACGTCATCAACGGCAAGAAAGAGGTAAAGCCCAGTAACGTTGATGTGCTCGACCAGCCAACCAATAGGCGCACCGCAACGCTCATGACCTGTACTCCTGTAGGAACCACCTTACGACGATTAATCATCACCGCTCAGGAAGTAGACCCTACAACCGGTATTGCTCTGCAAGTGGGTGAACGTGAAATGCGCATAGCCACAGGACCCGCACCAACTGCTCTGCCAATCTAGTACAACTTTTCGCTTCATAAGCTCTGTAAGCTTCAGTAGAATACTTCTGATTCAGATCTTTGTTTTCCTACGTATGCCGCAGTGGTGGAATGGTAGACACTAGGGACTTAAAATCCCTTGGGCCTTAGGCCCGTACTGGTTCGAGTCCAGTCTGCGGCACCAACTTCTTGTTTCTTACATGTGGATCCTCTCTCTCCTTGTTGTGCTTATTCCTCAGGCTTTCGCTGAGGAAGTTGCTGTTACACTTTTCTCTGAGAATACTGCTATAGAGGACATTGTCTCTAGCTCTGTATCTCATGCTCATGCAGATATCTCTGGGAAGGGACGTGCAATACGTCTGACCTATAGCACAACAGAGCCACTGTCGGTATTCGTAGCCTTTCGCAATACAAAAGGGGCATTTAAAACGTTTGAGACTCTTCAGACTGTTCTAAGAGCAGGACAGCTACAAGAAGCGACTATTGATCTTAGCAAAAGCCCAGGGTGGAGCATTGGCAAGAGATCCTATCGACTCTACTTCTTCAGCGACAGCAAGGAAGGTGCGCAGTTCCATGATATTGAATTTGAGAAAGCTTCGGTTCCATCCATCATCGCTATAGGCATCCGTCATTTTGCTATGCTCCAACCCTACTCTCCGGCGTCCTATCACAGACTACCTGGCTATAGTATATTGAGCATTCCTCTTACGGTCGTCGCTGGTATGGCACTACTGGTTATCGTCTGTCTTCTCGTAGCGCTAAAGAGATTTGAATTGATCGTTCCGGTGATTGTCACCGTAATTCTGGTTACGCAAGCGAGGTTCTCTTTGGATGCAATGATCTATAGCACAAAACACATGAGTGAATGGATGCATAATGGAACATA
The DNA here is from genome assembly GCA_913054215.1 of uncultured Candidatus Peregrinibacteria bacterium. Classification (GTDB taxonomy): domain Bacteria; phylum Patescibacteriota; class Gracilibacteria; order Peribacterales; family Peribacteraceae; genus UBA2170. The sequence goes on from CAJXJE010000002.1 coordinate 7,880, forward strand.
CTCCACTGCAGGATCTCTCCCTCGTATAGCTGCTCGTCTTCAGAAGGAAGACGCTACGTCTGTCTATCTATGTCATACCGGAACAACATATGCCCAAAAGCTATTGCAGTATCATGCATACCCAGTACTGCTGGGAGATGATGCCCCTTCGCATATCGTTGTTCATAAATCTACCAACTGGTCGATAGATGGAGAGACACTAAAATGTAATGACGATGAATTCCGTGTGAGTTTAATAGAAACATTCGATGATGGTTCAGCCCTGTACCAAAACAATTCATGATAATAATGACCCTACTACTTACGGCACAAGGATGGGTAGTTGCTCGAAGGCTTCTACAAAAGAACTATGGATCTGTAATCGAGATTCTCTTGGGGTTGCCCCTGGGTGCCCTCATCAATGTCTTCGCTGTAGCGGTACTGAGCTTAGCGGGAATTGAGCTGCATGCACTCAGCATCATTGGGGTAAATATCGGTGTTACTCTGATACTCTTAATTTCAGTTCAGCCCTTACATAAAGCAAAAAGTAATAATTTAGTAGAAGAATCTACAATCAAGGTTCATAAAGCTATTGGAGCCCTATCTATAGTCATTCTTGCTGCAACACTCCTCTATGCAGTGTCCCATACAATACTACCAACATTTCACTACGATAGTACCACCAACTGGAACATGCGTTCGAAGGTATCATACTATAATGCATCAATGGTACTTGAGGATGAAAGTGGTCTAGTTAGTAAAACGAACTACCCCTTCTTGTATCATGCAGTACAAATCAGTGTAAATACGTTTAGCCCTAATTGGAGCGACAAGTCTGCAAATGGTATTCATTTTCTCCTGACACTTTCAATGTTTGGAGCGGTCTTCCATCTGCTATCAAGACGCGGTAGGTCCTATGCACTGACTGCGATGGCATTGATCGTCGGGATACCACTGCTCACGTTACATGCAGGTCAGTCGTATGCAGACATCACCTTGGTTGGATTTGCCTTACTGTCACTTGCGATGCTCATAGAATTTCGCAGGACAAATGATCCAAGGTTCGTGCTACTTTCGGGGCTGTTTCTTGCAGCCTGTGTATGGACAAAGGCAGATGGAATATTCTTCTGCTTCATTCCATGGCTCATCGTGATTGCTTTCTTACTGGTGAGACATAGTGGATCTATTGGCTACCTACGATACCCCGTAGCATACAGCGTAGTGCTCTCTTTCTCCTGGCCATTCTTTGCAGTTGCAAAAGGCCTATCACTGACACCACATGGTTCGAGTGATGTAGAGATCCTTACAAACATAGAAGCAGTAGGTGCATTTAGCCGCGCACTCTTTGTGAGTGGATCCTTTGGCATCTACTGGTATGGATTACTCTCTGTTCTTGTGGTGGCCTTTATAGGGGTACGTCGAAACATGATTGAGATAGATCGAAGATATATACTTACACTGCTGTGGGGGCTTATCGCCATGGCTGGATACATGGGAGTGTACCTTCTGACCTCCAATACAGAGTATCTCATCATTGGTCAGTCATTTGACCGTCAAATGCTTCTTCCAGCCTCTCTTCTTACACTCTCGCTGGCGTATACGCTGATTCCTCGACATTTGTGATTGCGTATTAATACGCTGTTACAAATACCAATATCTGCACCTATGGGCTTATTTACTAAGTTTTATGATATAGTCAAAGATATTTAATTATGTTATAATAAATCTTAGAATTATGTACACAAAAACACTAACATTTCCCCTGTTTGGGACAGATCGGAAGTCCAAATCCATTGTTATAGGGTGGGTTGGTCTGTCGATTGCCATACTGTGTGCATCGACATCCACTACATATGCAAAGATCCTTACAGGAGCACTTAGTCCTCTTACCCTTCTGTTCGTCAGTGAATCTATTGTGCTCATTTTTACTGTTCTCTCATTTGGATTTGTACCCATTATTGAGGAGCTCTTTAAGAAGAGAAAACGGTATTTATTCCCACTGATACTGGTAGGAATCACTAATAGCATCATAGCCCCTCTTTTGATCTTTACGGGGTTGCAAATGTCCCAAGCGATCAATGCAGAGCTCTATCTTCGCACGTACGCTATCTTTCTCTTTATCTTCGCTTCTATTTTCTTACGAGAAAAGATCACCCGCACGGATATCTTCGCACTTATGTGCACATTTAGTGGTGTGCTTATTGTAGCCATGAAAGGATTTACTTCTGGATTCGTTACCGAGCGAGGAGATCTTCTGATTCTCTCTGGTGCTCTCACCTACGCAATCGGTGGAGTGATCTTTAAGAAAAAGCTACACAAGATTCATCCAGAACTCGTTCTGTTTGTACGTGGAGTAACAGCCATAGCTTTCTTTCTTGCGGTATCACCATTCCTGGAAAACAATCTTCTTGCAGAAGTGAAACTCTTCCCCTACGAAATGATTGGTGCACTGATTGGGTATGGGCTCATTGCAAGATTCCTCTATCTATTTAGTTTCTACGAATCAATAGAGAGGCTGCCAATCCATACGGTGTCGATGCTGCTACCACTCATTACCATAGGGAGTCTACTGTTCTCTCGCGCTATGCTCAAAGAAGAAATAGCCTGGTACCACATTCTAGGAGGAGTCATGATTATTCTTGGATCTATCGTGATGCAACTGTCTGCAAAGCACTTTAAAGGTAAGCACCTTAGTTGGCACCTCCGTCATAGTAACCGTCACCACATCTAACGAGCCCCGTAGGTTTTTGATGAGAGTGAGAAAATCTTTGCCGTCTCTGCACGATTCACAGGATCTCCCGGACCAAAGTACCCTGTGGGATTTCCATTGCTATCGGTGTATCCAGATACCACTCCATCTCGCGCAGTGGTCTCTATGGCATTACCGAAAGGCGTAGCACGCGTCACATCTTCAAACACACTTCCCGATACAGGAGAGATACGAACACCGAATGCTTGTAGTACGGTGACGACTACCTCAGCTCGATCTGCGGGACGTGTGACCTTGATGCTGCCATCACTAAAGACTGCCCATCGGTTGTACTCTGCACATTGCACATACTTCTGGGACCACTGCCCTCTTGCGGTTTCGTTTTTCAATGAGTCACCGCAATTGAAAAGATCGATACCTGCTCCAAGAACTGCCATCTTTGCAAGCTGCTGCACCGTCACAAAGTCTGCAGGACCAAACTCCCCTGTCGGACGACCTGCACTGTCGCGATATCCAGAAATAAGATTACGTGCTGCTGTATCTTCCACATACTCGGCAAACCACTCCTCGAGTGGAACATCCTTCAGGATGATCTTCACACCATCAACGATAATAGTCGCAAAATCCTCACTGAGGGGTGGCTCCTTCTCCTGAGCCTCCTCTTCTGCGTCTACTCCAGGAAAGAGGTCTACGCTATCTTCTAGTACTGCATCATCCTGTTGCTGCTGCATATCTGTTTGATCTGCATTCATCATCTGGTCAAAAAGCTCTAAATCTGTAGAGAGCTTCTCCCACTCCCCTGCTTTGACAGAAGGGACAATGAGAAAAAATATGATGATCCACGCTGTACGGTGCATGGGGCTGATCGTACCAAAAAATGTCGATAAAGTCGAAATTCATTCTGCTGACTCTTTGACTTGGAGACTAATTATGGGTAGGCTCCTTCGGAACATGATCGCTGATAAGACCAAGGGCACTCCTAGTCCCCATGCCGGGGAAGGAGAGGCAATTTCGCTAAGTCTGGAGAGTATCAACACTATATTACTACTAGGATCTGGCGCCCTGAAGATTGGAGAGGCAGGAGAATTTGATTACAGCGGTAGTCAGGCCATTAAAGCGTTTAAGGAGGAGGGTAAACGTGTTGTACTGATTAATCCGAATATTGCGACAAACCAAACCAGTTGGGGACTTGCAGATAGTGTCTATTTTGAGCCTGTCACGCCAGCCTTTGTCGAACGCATCATTGAGAAAGAACGGCCCGACGCTATCGCACTCTCTTTTGGTGGACAGACCGCATTGAACTGTGGTGTTGCTCTGGATAAATCTGGAGTACTGGAAAAGTACAATATCCAAGTACTGGGAACAAGTGTAGACAGTATCAACAAAACCGAAGACCGTGCGATCTTTAATGCAGAACTGAAATCTATTGATATCGATGTTCCAAATAGCTTTGCCTGTGAAACGATAGATGAGGTACTCAAGGCAGGGACGGATATCGGGTATCCCGTTATCATCCGAGCAGCGTTTGCACTCGGTGGTAAAGGAAGTGGAAGAGCACCCAACGAGAAAGAGCTTTCTGATATTGCCAAAGTGGCCTTTGTCGAATCTCCACAAGTACTTGTCGAAGAAGATCTCACAGGATGGAAAGAAATAGAGTACGAAATCGTACGTGATGCATACGACAACTGCATAGCTGTTTGTAATATGGAGAACGTAGATCCACTCGGTATTCACACTGGCGAATCTATTGTTGTCGCTCCTAGTCAGACTCTCGACAATCACGATTACCAAATGCTGCGTTCGATTGCACTCAAAGTTATTCGTCATCTGTCGATCGTTGGAGAGTGCAACATTCAATATGCATTGGATCCGAAGAGTCGTAAGTATCGTGTGATCGAAGTGAATGCAAGGCTGAGCCGTAGTTCCGCATTGGCTTCTAAGGCAACAGGATACCCACTGGCCTTTGTCGCTGCCAAGTTGGCACTCGGCTACAGCCTCCCCGAGCTACGTAACGCTATTACCGAAGTAACGAGTGCAGACTTTGAGCCATCACTCGACTACGTCGCTGTCAAAGTTCCCCGCTGGGATCTGCAGAAGTTTCGCTTTGTGTCCGACCAAGTCACATCAGAAATGAAGTCTGTAGGCGAGGTGATGGCACTGGGAAAAACGTTTGAAGAAGCCCTACAAAAAGCTATGCGAATGCTAAACATTGGTGCGGTGGGTCTCTATCCTGTTCCGATGGATTTTGAGAATATTGACGCAGAAGTAAAGAGGCCGACGCCCCGAAGGATATTTGCCGTAGCAGAAGCCTTGAAGGGAACTTGGACTCCAGAGCAGATCAATATCGCAACCGGTATAGATCTCTGGTTCTTGGAACGCATTGCTGACTGTGCAAAGATTGCTAAGCAACTAGCTGAACTGAAGGAAGCTCCTGATGCACTGCTGCTTCGCACTGCCAAAAAAGCTGGCTTTAGCGATAGTTCCATAGGAAAGATGACAGCAAATGACACCGAATCTATTCGAGAGCTCCGTAAGAGTCTTGGTATACTCCCTGTAGTAAAACAGGTGGATACCCTTGCAGGAGAATTTCCTGCACAGACAAATTATCTCTATCTCACCTATCATGGACAGGAGAGTGACATTACATTCGATGGACAAAAAGATCGTGTCCTCGTACTTGGAGGAGGCCCCTACTCTATCGGTTCCTCAGTAGAGTTTGACTGGTGCTGTGTGCAAGCTGCTCATGAATTACAAAAACAAGGATATGACGTCGCGATGATTAACAGTAATCCAGAAACAGTCAGCACGGACTATGATGAGTGTGACTCCCTGTTCTTTGATGAGCTGAGTGAAGAGCGTGTACGAGATATCCTTGATATACTTTCGGCTTCGGGTGTTGTGGTTTCTATGGGAGGACAGATTCCCAATAACCTCGCGCCACGACTTGCAGCAGTAAACATACCAATACTCGGAACAGCACCTGAGAATATTGATAACGCAGAAGATCGACATAAGTTTAGTACGCTCCTCGATACGCTGAAGATAGATCAACCCGAGTGGAGAGAGTTTACGGATCTGTTCGAGGCGCGAGCATTCTCCGAAGACGTTGGCTATCCAGTTATCGTCCGCCCGAGTTATGTTCTCTCTGGTGCATCCATGGCCGTCGTGCATTCTGATGAAGACCTCTCTGCCTACGTAGAACAATCTGCATTCATCAATAAAGAAGCACCGATTGTGGTGTCCAAGTTTGAACAGGGGGCTAAGGAAATTGAGTTTGATGGCGTCGCACAACATGGAAAACTTTTGATCTATGCTATCTCTGAACATGTTGAAAATGCTGGGGTGCACTCTGGCGATGCCACCATTGTTTTGCCACCTCAACGGGTAAACTTAGAAACTCTACGCAGAGTAAAAGCCATCTCGAAAGCTATTGGTGAAGCACTGAAGATCTCCGGGCCGTACAACATTCAATTCTTGGCAAAAAATAATCAATTGAAAGTAATTGAATGTAACCTTCGTGCCAGTCGAAGTTTTCCGTTTGCTAGCAAAGTTACGGGGCACAACTTTATTACGATTGCGACCCAGGCACTGATTGGCAAAGCTCCAGTTGGAAAGCGATATCAGACGCTTGATCTTGACCATGTTGGCGTGAAGGCTGCACAATTTAGCTTTAGTCGACTGAAGGGAGCTGACCCACGTTTGGGAGTGGAGATGGCAAGTACCGGAGAAGTTGCCTGCTTTGGACACAATGCAGAACAAGCACTGCTTACTGCACTAATAGCTGTTGGATTTACTATCCCTAAGAAAAATATTCTCCTGACCATTGGCCGCATAGAAGATAAGATGGATATGCTCAGTTCTATTCAAGCTCTACACGAACGTGGATTTAAATTCTTCGCAACAAATCGAACCCATGAATTTTTGGAATCCCGCGATATCCCCTCTGCCATGCTCTACAAGGTTTCCGAGCCTCGAAGCCCGAATATACGTGAATACTTAGAGAAAAAGAGAATAGATCTTGTCATCAACATTCCTACCCACTCCAGAGGAGCAGAGCAAACTGATGGGTATTATATTCGCAGAATTGCCACAGATCACGGTATTTCTCTGATTACAAACGTCCAGCTCGCAAAACGCCTTATTGAGGCTCTTATACAAGAAAACCCCGAGCAGCTGCCAATAATGGAATGGCCGAAGCTACTATCAGAAAGCACTTAATAGCCATTTCTTCCCTAATTTGTTGCCGAAACCTGCGCATTTACGTACACTTGGCCAGAAATTTCGCATTCCCACCTTTTTCTATGGCCAAAGTCACCGATGAAGCAATACTCGACGAAACTCTCGTTACCAAAGAAGGACTCAAGAAACTCCAGAATGAACTGGAGGAGCTTAAAAACGTAAAACGTAAAGAAGTTGCAGTACGTTTAAAAGAAGCAATTTCGTATGGTGACCTTTCGGAAAACTCCGAATATCAGGAAGCGAAAAATGAGCAAGCCTTTATTGCAGGACGCATATTAGAACTTGAACAGATGATTAAGAATGCGAAGATCATCTCCGATAAAAAGTCTGATGCTAAAGGGAAGGAAATTCAGATTGGATCAACAGTGACGATTCGTAATAAAACTGATGGTGATGACCCTATATCCTATACCATAGTAGGTTCTACTGAAGCAGATCCACTTGAACAGAAAATTAGTAACGAGTCTCCCGTAGGAAAAGCAGTCCTCAGTAAGAAAAAAGGTGACACTGTAGAAGTAAGCACTCCTGCTGGAATCTTTAAATACGAAATTATTAAGGTTGCATAACCGCGCCGTTACAGTACGATATTTGCAATGACAGATGACAGCTCATCAAATTCGGGTGTTACTATCTCCGATGACCTTCGGAAGAAGTATCCAGATCTTATAGATCTTGTTTTGAAGTCAGAGAGTATGAATGATGAGGAGCGACAATATTGGGTAAACATCTTGCCCATCATGACACCGGAGCAAGTACAAAACCTCCGAGACATTTTAGATAACGAAAAGAAACAACTAGCTGATATCGACAAAAAATATAGTGCCCAAATTGATACTGCGACAGATAAAGAGCGTATTGCAAAAACTGAAGCCTCTATTGTAAAGCGCCGAACGGAGCGTTCGGAGCAAGAGGAAGAGCAAGAGAGAAAAGAAGATGTTCACACCGAAGATCTCCTTAAGAAAATCGAGCAACTATGATGCGCTGAGCAATACTATAGATTGATCTATTATCGATAGTAGTTCTTCTGGTGCTTCCACTGTAGATTTGTATCCTCCAGTCTTCAAATCTTTGTCTGTCTGAGCAAAGCGAGACACGACTGTATCCAATTCTGTTTTATTCATTTTCCTTGCCAGAGGAAGTACCGTTCGTACGGTTCCAAAATTGACGCCAGTGCTCTTGGTTATAGCAGGCGGTGCAGTAATACCATCCTCGAGTGCCGCGGCGACAAGGGTAAGCTGAGACACGAGCCATAGTAATTTGCTCCACAGTGCATAAGGGCTTTCCCCCTTGTTGAGTATCTCTTTAGCAAATGTCAGTGCCTCATCGCGCTTGCCTACGGACAGTAGGTCCATCAGTTTCCATCCGGCCTGTTGCTCGCTGAGCATGACAAGTACGTCGATGTCTTCGTGACTGATGCCCTTACGGCCTGCAAACGTTGCAAGTTTTTTTATTTCTGCCGCCAGTAACATCTGATCTTCACCAACGGTATCGATAAGATGCCGAGCATTTTCTGGGGACAGAGAGGAATCAAGAGCCTGCGCCTGACCTACCAGCCATGCAGAAAGACGACTATCTCGTAGTGATGCAAATGTTTTTACTTCGGCGATAGTCAGGAGTTCTTTTGTACTAGAAAGACGCTTATCCGGCTTTGGGTCAACAATAAGCAATACGTTCTGAGGATGAAGCACATCGCTTGTTTGGAGCATTTCCCCTTTTTCCATCTTTGGTATGCCTATGAGCACGATGAGCCTCTTTTTAGCAATAAATGGCGATGCGGCTATTTCATCCATAAGGAGCCTTGCTTGCAGCTTTTTCCCGTCTAATCGCGTCAAATTCTCCTCTCCGTGCTTTTCGATAAATCCTTCTATCCACCGCCGCTTCTCTTGGTCTATTTCGTAGAGATTCTCGCCTGAGAACAGAAATACTTGAGACATAGGGGTGAAATTGTATCATATAATTACACAATAATTCATAGATATACTCAACCTCTCCACACTCCCCAAATACCATATTTTTTGCTATAATAGTATGATATGTATATCAAATACCCACACTCCTTCAGAAGGAATCTCAAAATGCTTGCAACTGGAGTTGCATGCATTCTAGGATCATTTCTGATCGGCATTCAAACAGCAGGAGATGTGCAACCTGTTTCACTTATTCAAGCAGGAGGCATTCCTTATGCTGGAGACGTCGATGGCAGTGGCACCGTTGATATGATTGATGTCCTCGTTATCTTGGATATCGCTCAAGGATACGAAAGTGCTACGAGCGATCAACTGAGGGCTGATCCTATCGAGGATGGCCAACTGACTGTGGATGACGCTATCAGCGTCCTCTCTAGGCTCTCTATTCAGTAAATACTTCTCCTTTGAATACACACATACGCAAGCTTCGGCTGAGCATTATCACTGCATTTATTGTAGGGATGATACCTACCCAAGCGTTTGCTGCTATTCATGATGCAACATTTGAGTTACATCCTCACTGTATCGAACGTGAAGGAAAAGATGGTGAATGGTTGTTTGGCCCTATTCCAAGTCCGGGCATTGTTCTAGAAATACGGGACATTGATGGTCTTCGGTGTTTGACTTTTGAAATAGAAGATCCTCAGACTCTTCGTACTCGTCCGCTTCGTAAGGGCGATATTCTCGATATCGATGTGGTGATAGACAACCCCGGTAAGAGAAAGATAAATCGTGTACGGGTGTGGCTGTCGTATGACCCTAATATGTTAGAAGGAGAATCTTTGGAAATTAATGAGAAGTTCGATGTGGTCACTCCTGATGAAAAGGATTTCTCCCCTGATGAAGGCTATGTAAAGATCGAGGCAAGTAAGGGGAGAGGTAATGAAAATGGTGACAAGATTCTGGTAGCACGTATTCAATTTAAGGTCATAGAAACCAATCCTATCGGAACCCCTATCACGTTTTACGATGTGCAGCCCGGTGGACACAGTGTCATCATGGCAGACAACAATGGTGAACAGGCGTATGTAGTCAAAGAAGCACCAGGCGTTCTGTTAGTAAAATTTGCAGAAGAGGAAGAAGGTCCAACAGAAACAATAGAACCGGAGGAAACGGAAGATGATATCGGCAATATATTTGATAGTGTTCCAGAATCAGATGTTGAACCGGAGCCAGAGCCGGAACCTGAGCCGGAACCTGTTGAAGATCCGAATGCCTGTGTTCGTGATGAAGACTGTGATAATGGATTTTGTAAAGCAGGACAGTGTGAACAAAATCCGAATCTCGCTAATGGTGCCAGCTGTTCCTATGATGATGAATGTCAAAGTGGTCTCTGTGCCAGTGGTATCTGCATACCCAACATCGGTGATGTTCCTGATGGAGGAGGAATCACTGCTGAGACTTCAGATCAACGTACAGCATTTTCCCTACTGCAAATTCGCAATGTCAGAGTGACAACCGATGGAAGTTCTGCATTTCTTGCATGGGACAAACTGCGCTCGTCTCAGATAAAAGCAAACACCGTCTACTACAGCAAAACCTCTGGAAGGTACATGCAGCGCCGCACTATCGATAAGAATGAAAATACTCTCACATTGCGCTCGTTAGAAATTGGGAAGCGCTACTACTTTGCCGTGCGAGCACTGAGTAAGAAGGATGAAGAAAGCGCATTTAGCCGTGAAGTTTCTATTGTTATTGGAGACCCAGATTCTTCTAGTGCTCCGCTGGTAGCAGGGTCTATAAGTGATGGGCCTGGCAAGAACCCCGTAGCCAATCTCTCTAATCAAGATGGCACAGTCGCTGTACCAGGAGAAACCGGTCTGCCTTCTGCTGTCGTACTATTCCTTATCGGATCTGCTGTGATAGGCACATCTTTTGCATCGCGTCGACAGTTTACCGTCAGCAACCAAAATCCCCATGAATAATATCGATCCAATTTGGCAGTCTGATGATGAGTCTGTACCAGTGACTGTAAAAAGTCAGACAGAACCTGAAATCACACCTTCTACTGGCACACAAATTTCCCGCAGACCTGCAGCTATTGTTGGAATGCTATTGGTCATTGGTGCGGGCTTTAGTTTCTTTCGTGGTGTAGAAGGGCTCACTGGTCAACTGATAGATGGTGCACAGGTTATTCGTATCACCAGTGAAGGATTTGAACCTAGGCGCGTCGAAGTAGAACACGGGCAAACTATTACCTGGAAAAATGAAGCAGAAGTTGCTCATATTATTGAATCCGATACGCTGTGTAGCGATACAGGATTTTGCTTGATGA
>CAJXJE010000003.1 GCA_913054215.1 uncultured Candidatus Peregrinibacteria bacterium
AGCCTGGGAATTGGCAGACGGTTCTTCCTATCGATGAATGTCACCTTTATGATGAGCAGATTGGGCTGCTGCTACAGGATGTAAAACGCTTTATGCAGGACACCAATCTACCGGTGTATAATCCGAAGACCCATAAGGGAATGCTTCGCTCATTACTCCTTCGTCGCGGTGTGCATACGGGGGAACAGATGATTGCGTTTGTGGTGAAGGCCAGAAAGAAAGAACTAGATCCTCTCTTCCAGCACTTCATGCGGTTTGGCGGTCGCAGTGGACTCGCATCACTTATGGTCATAGAAAATCACAGTGTGAATGATAAGCCTGAGGAGCCGAAAATGCATACGCTTGTGGGTCAGTCGTTTATTCGAGAGCGCCTCTTCGATTTGGAGTTTGAAATTTCTCCGTTCTCTTTCTTCCAGACAAATACCCTTGGGGCCGAGAAGCTCTATCAGGCTATTGCTTTAGCTGCTGATCTGAAGCAGACGGATACGGTGCTGGATGCGTACTGTGGCATGGGAACGATCGGACAGTATCTTGCGCGTTTCTGCGATAAGGTTGTGGGTATAGAAAGTCATCCTGCTGCCATAGAAGATGCACTCAAGAGTGCTGGTAAAAACCGTATCGGCAATATCACCTTTTACAAAGGGCGCACAGAACAGGTGTTACATAATCAGGTGAAAGCAGGGGGGAAGCATTCGTTCAACGTGATCGTTGTAGATCCTCCACGAGCAGGACTTCATCCAAAGGCTCGAGAGGCGATCCTTGCACATAGGCCAGAGAAGATTGTCTATGTATCTTGTAATATGGCGACCTGCGCTCGGGATATGGGAGACTTCCTGAAAGATGGATACGAATTGCGTTCAGTACAGCCTGTGGATCTCTTCCCACATACTGCACATATAGAGACGGTGAGCGTCCTACAAAGGAAGTAATGCGCAAGATCACCCTCCTCGCTGTAGGCTCCATGAAAACTTCTTGGGCCAAAGAGGGATGTCAGCAGTATCTAGGTCGCGTATCTGTCGATCTAATTGAGGTACCAGCTTCAAAACAGAAGGATCCCGTGAAGCAATCAGAAGAGGAGTCTGCATCTTTGCTCAAACGACTCGAAAAGCTCAAGGGATCTGTGTGGGTATTGGATGAAAGAGGAGAGGCTCTCAGCTCAGAAGTGTTCTCCAAAGCATTAGAGCAGATGGGAGACCGTGGAGAATCGGTCATATTTGTCCTGGGTGGTGCATTTGGACTTTCTGATGCTGTGCGAGCTCGAGCTGATCGTCTGATTCGATTGAGTGATATGGTTTTACCACATGAACTGTGCCGTGTAGTCTTTTTAGAGCAGTTATACCGATCTGGACAGATTATAAAAGGAACAGGATATCATCATTAAATCTATTGACCTTAGGGTGAATTGGCCTATCCTTTGCCCATCCTTCGAGAGGAAACCTCGATTTTACTAAAGAGAAACGCTTTGAGAAGGATTTGTACTTATTTTCCTTCTCATATCCATGGCTGATCAGGATATAACTTGCCGCGATTGCGGTGCTACATTCGTCTTCACAGAAGGCGAACAGGAGTTTTATAACTCCAAGGATCTCAGCGCTCCTCAGCGTTGTAAGGACTGCCGTGCTGCTAAGAAAGCATCACGTATGGGCGGCCCACGCGAAATGCACGACGCTGTTTGTGCTAAGTGTGGACAAGACTGCCAGGTTCCATTCAAGCCTCGCAGTGAGGAAGAAGGTGGAAAGCCAGTTCTATGTCGCGATTGTTTCGCAGCTGAGCGCGGGTAATTTACCTAGCACTTATAAGAAGAGGTCGGGTGAGAGCCTGGCCTTTTTTTATTCTGGTATACTAAAGCTATGAAGTTCAAGGAAATCCTCAAACTTACGTGGCTGCCCGTCGTTGGAGCATCGCTCTGTTGCTTAAGCTCTATCGTTATCGTCTTGTTTGGACTTGGCACTGTGTCTTTTGGTGCGTCTTTGGCCGATACATTGTATGGAGGCAACAAGTGGCTGTTTCGGGGGTTTGGTGTCGTACTTCTGATGTTGAGCATTTTCTTTTATTACCGAGGCAAAGGAGTATGCACGCTCGACCAGGCAAAGAAGCGGCGCAATGAAATCATCAATACGATTCTCATTTCTCTGATCGTAGGTGCACTTGGATACATCTTTTTCTTGTACGTTGTCGTGCACTATGCAGGGGTTTGGTTGGGGTTGTGGGCTTAGGAGTATTATTACTTTCTCCTTGCAGCCTTCTTTGTGATAAGTAGACTAATGTCTTATGTCTTCTGAATCCTCACTAGTCTTGCCGAGAGATAGAACAGTGCACATCGCAGTGGATCCTTTGCGCTATTTTTGTGGGGAAGATGGGGAGTGGGCTGAGCATCCTGATGTAGGAGTAAATCATATGAAACAGTTGATAGCACATCCGGCTATTGCCGAAGCAAATATTCGGAGATGGAATGGGCACATCAAACAACTCATTGTGCAGTCTCTCTATTACCCTGGGCAATGGATGATTAAGACACCCAATATGCCAACGATGTGCGCAGAGATTGATGATCCTCAAAGAGAAATATTACTTCCCCATGAAGTAATTGCTATGGCAGACGTTGTTTCTAAAAATCAGAACTCGGTGTTTACTTCACCAGAAATTTTGGAGCACTTGCAACAGGCCTTTTCTGATTTTCAGATCCCAGAAGAAGCTTTGGAGCAGGCTATGGAAGAAGCAGCTGCTGGAAAGAGAGATGAAGACACCGTAGTCAATATTATCTTGCATGGCGTTACGGGTACTTCGTGTATTTCTGAGAGTGCATGTGCAGCATTTTCCCCCTTGTTTCACGATCTCCGATTAAACTTTCGGCTTGTCATAGCCGAAGACAGTATAGCCTCACGCGATTCCAGTAGTGCAAAACATCAAGCAATTGTTACTAATTTTGCAGACGAAGAAAATCTTGGGATAGTCGTTGTCCCGGAGGCAAAGGATATTTCTTTTAGATAATCCTTAGTACCAGAAATGGAGAGGATAGTATCCGCTCTTACGATGTAATCGAGTCGATGATTTCGCCTGCACCATCGATGCTTTTCTTGAGGGAATCTGTTACAGCATCTAGTGCTGTGTCTCCAATTCCTTTTGCAGCGTCAACAGCAGCGAGTACGGCTTCCTTAGTGGCGCCAATAGCGTCTCCACCTACATTGGAAACTGCATCTACTGCACCTTCGACAGCAAGAACCGCCACATCACCAACATCTTCACCGAGTTCTGCAGCACTTGTAATGACTTGTGATACGGCACCTGTTACAGCAGTATCTTGCTTGCCACCGGATGTCATAAATCCTTCTACTGTTCCACCGACAATATTCTTTGCTGTGGCGATGACTGTTGTGCCAACTTCCACAACACCATCGATAGATCCTTTTACTATTGATGCTGGTACTTCGATGCCTTGTGTTACAAATTCACCTGTCTCTTTAAGCGTAGAGACCACGATATCTTTTACAGAACCAAGCACTGCACCGCCAATGTCACTGACACCTTCAAGGGCTGCTGTTAAGCCACCTTTTACACCACTAACAAGATTTGAAACGAGGGGAATAGCCATGAGAATCTAGGGGGAAGAATTGAATTGCTTCTACTCTACTACAAAGAAAGTGTACCAGGATACAGAGTACGTATTTGGGTAGTGGTTTTTTGTATGAGAGCTAGTTGGAGAGAATTGCTGCAGCAATGGAGGAGAAGCTCTTAGCTGCAGACGATACACTGGTACGGCCAATGGCTCCTACTTCTGTTGTTGCTACCTAGAGGGATTGGAACTGCTCAGAAAGGCACAGCTGGGAAAAGTCTTTCCTTAGGAACTATGTCTTGGATGTATATGCTAGGACCTGTAGCTGGAGGAATTGTTGGAGCTCAAGTTTATAACTATTGAGCTCTCTCTTTTAATTTTGATTTAATTTAATTTGTAAATTATCTTCCTCTTTCGAAGCCTGTAATAAATCATCTATAGTAGCTTTAACTAAAGCTTCGACGGCTTCTTTATCAAAGCTACCATCCTCTTTTTTATAGATACGTTTAATAAAATCTATAATTGTAGGAGTAATACTTTGTTTTCTTAAACGATCGTCATGTTTGCTTATCTCAAAGGCAATAATAGAAGCAACTAAAACTCTAGTTTCTGGTGGCGCTAAATCATCTGCAACGCTTTCTATTGGTCCAGATAAATAAGCTTTTTTATCTTCAAACAAGGCAAAAGCTAATTCTTGCGCACTACTTTTACCTAATCTTTTATCAGGTGCAACAACTAATACTGCATCTGATTTTCTGATCCATTCTAAATAGTTTTTTTCTGCTTCCTCAAGTGGTATTGATTCTTCTGCCTGTATTCTAAAAGCTGCATCATTATGGTCTGTAGTTCTACTTCCTTGCCTTCGTGCAATATCTAAAGTAGTAATTGGTGGATAAATACCTCGACTTCTACGCTCTAAATCTTGGGCTATTCTTCTAAATTGTGGTAGAAATCTTTTAAAGCTACCCAAAAGTACAAAAGTTTTATCTTTTGTCTCATTTTCAATGACTTTTAAATTTTCTCCTAAAACTGTACCTTGATAAAATCTTTCAACATCAGATCTCACTTCAGAAATAATTGCTTTTAATTCTGGATCTAATACTTCTATATCATTAACATCATTAATCCCTACTAATTTTTTCACTTTGAAATTTGGATTATCTGTAACATCAACTGCAAACCAATCTGGTAAATTAGATTTTGTATCCTCTATTTCTTGATCTGTCTTAACTTCTACTTCGGCTAGACCCATATATGCTAAATCAGGAAAAAAATCTAACTCAGCTATTGTAGTTTTTGATGGGTCATTAGGATGTGGGATTGTGATGTCATACCACATTTTCTCCACCTTATTATCGGCTTCAGTCCATCCAGTTGTTAATGAGGATTCTAGTAAATCTACTACTACATCACAAACATCTAAATCTGTTGTTATTGGTGTTTCTATATTTGGTCTTGAAGTACCACCTGTATTGGATTCTCCTTTGATTGTAATTTGAAATGAATCAGGGGTTCGTACTCTACCTTTTGTAGCAATATCTGAATCAAAATTATGATTTACTGGTGCTTGGAATTCTTCTCTCTGAAGAATTCTAATTTCAGCAATGTTATCTATATCCGAAAAATGACGTTTATCTTGAGAACTTAATCCTATTTCTGAATGCTTCTGAATTATCTCTAGGGAAATTCTTTGATTCTCTTCATTAACTGGAAGATATAGTTGAGTTATTCTGCCTTTTCTTAGTATGTCTTTATGGTCATGCCCATGCTCTAAAGCTGTTGATAAATCTTCGGGGAATTTATTTGGATCAACTAAATATTTTACTTCTATTTCAGATTGTAATGTTTCTCGAGATGGTTGTAATTCTTCCATGTTTAAATTTAATTAAAGGGAAGGAGCTTACATAGTAAAGAGGTCTATGTAAAGCCATTTATTTGATGATTGCCGATCCTAAACAAATATTATTATCATACGAATGCAGCAAATTGACCGGCTGCAATTCGTTTGGACTTGGAGTTCTGTAAATTCCAACAGTTCGTGTTCCGAGTTCTGTTTTTGTTCATTAATGTAACAGCTTGCAATATGGCATATTCATGGAGCAGTACTGTTTTGATAAATAATCGCTATGCCCCGCACGCATCTGCTATAGTGGTGTATCCCTTCCTGCAATCATATCGCCCCTTAATGATTCGGTTGTATGTTTTGCCGTAGGAATCAGCTCTTCTGAAGTTGTTCCAAGTTGAAGAGGGCAGATCACAATAGTGATAGTTCGTTCCACTCAGGTTAATAACCATGTATTGGTTGCTACTGTCGTACCAAGCTTCACCCACATCACTGAGCTTCTAAAGCTCCTACGAGGGTTTCTTACATCTATATCGAACACATGGGTAAATGGGAGTTCCGAGCACAAAAGGAAGCTTCAAAAACTTGTAGTGCCCAACGGTTTACGTATAGAAAACGACTATTCATTTCAGATGGTAGATTTGCCCCCACTGTTGCGACTTACGAGCAATCGCTCACCTTCCAATTCAAATGTGGTAGACCGAATGAGAATAACTTGGAACACCCTAGTACCAGAAATGGAGGCTGTTGCAGGAGCAATGGAGGAGAAGCTATTGGTAGCTGAGGATGCTGTAGTACGCTCAATGACCCCAATTGCTGTTGTTATTCCATAATTTACTAATAATCATATTTATGCTATAATATATAAAAGATCACATAAAATACTATTATGCATTCAATAGGAGAACCCCCTTCGAGCGTTGATTATCTGGCTTCACTCCATGATGTTTCAAAGTCAATCCAAAGCAAAACAGTCAATGGAGTAGCTTCCATTATCGAACATGGAGATAATCAGCAATTAGCTGCAGCCGAAAGCGGAGAGAACATAAGGAAGATTCAGCGCTTGGCATTCCTGGTGTCGGGGCTAAGTTACCAAGACTATCTCACTGTAGAAGATTTTACGAGTAGAATAAGAACTGGAGCATCGCCGAATCAATTAGCTATGGAGCATGGCGTGTTTGTCGGTGCCGATGTACAGCATGCAATAGCTGTAGTACGTAATACTGAGGCTTCTGATGAAGTTCGTGAGATTATCGAGCTATTACTCGAGTTGCAAAGCACAGAAGAATTTAAAGATGATGCAGTACTTTTTATTCGTGCCACCTATCCATTCGGCAAAAATATTCTTAATCGTGAATTTAAAAAGGATCAACCCAGTGCAGTCGCGGTGAAGAAAGGTGTGAAAGCAGAATTTACAATAAACAAAACAACAGTAACCGTAGAAGTGCATGACGATGACTTATGTACAGTGAACTGCGAAGGCTCTACGAAACCATTGAAGGATGGTGAAGCCTTGATAATCGGAAAACCATTTGATAGGAGAGCATTTTTCGATGAGTCAGTGAAAGATATTTCTGATGGTGCATCCAGGAGAATAACGATTGAGCCTGAGTTACCAGTAAAAAATGACGGATATGTATCTCGCGCAGGAATGATGATCGTTCGCAGAGGTGGATTTATTTATGCATTCGATCGTGGTTCCAAGAATAAATTCAGTTTTAAAGTGTCGAGAAACGATCAAGCAACTATGTCTGGAAGGTATTACCCCGGTGGATTAGGTGAAGACGGTAAGGCAGGGCAATCAATAATTGATTTCGTTTTGCCAGCTGCAGACCTACAAAGCTAGGGATGGATTCAGTACTTGACGAATCAAACGAGTCAGGATAGTGGTAGCCCGTAGGGGAATCGAACCCCTGTTTCCAGGATGAGAACCTGGTATCCTAACCACTAGATGAACGGGCCACGCGAGCCAGTATATGCACCACTGGGCTTTGTGCAATCAAAATAGTTCCTCTATCATGAGGTCCTATGCGTATATTTGCCCTCGAGACTGATATTGAGCAGATAAAGAACCGTTTCTGCCATGAGGGGGAAACGATTGTGCTTATGACGTATTACCACGGCCTCTCGTTTCTTTTTGCCATTCTACGAGAAATAGCTATTACGATTATTTTGATGACTGCTGCGATAGTGTCTTTGGTCTACGATTTTCCGATGATATGGGTGTTGCCAGTACTGCTCATAACATGGTTGATCTTTGTATTTTTCAACGTCTTAAAGGCGTATATCGACTGGACCTATGATTTTCTTATTATCACTACTGATAAAGTAATATTGGTTGATCAAACCTCTATAGTAAAGCAGGAGATAATGCCGATCCATTTAGAAAACATTGGTGGTATCAGTACGTTTACGCAGTACATGGATATCTTTCCTTTTGGAGGAATATGCATTCATCTC
Source organism: uncultured Candidatus Peregrinibacteria bacterium (assembly GCA_913054215.1). Lineage (GTDB taxonomy): Bacteria > Patescibacteriota > Gracilibacteria > Peribacterales > Peribacteraceae > UBA2170. Next base: position 7,857 of record CAJXJE010000003.1, read on the forward strand.
AAGGAAGGAAAGGGAAGGGAGGATATTACTCTCAAGTATGTTCCTCATTCCAAGGAGGTATCTGCAAAAATATCTGATGTTGTTACTACGTATCAAAGACGTGCGCAGGGGAATGTTCTCTCAACACAGCCAAAAGTCGAGCAGCCGTTTTACAGCGGGTCTATAAAAACTCCGCAACAACCAGAACAGTCATCACAAACTCCCTCGCAGGGCAGCGAGTTGGGTGGCGGAGAGAACAGTCAGTAGCGCTTCATCCGAAGCAGCTTTAATAAAATCGACCGAGCCAAACTTTTGCAAAAGATCTTTTTTCGTCTTTTCTCCAATGCCTGGTACGTCATCGAGTGCAGAACCGATCAATCCTTTTGCAATACGTTTCTCTCTATGACTATTGGCAAATCGGTGCGCTTCGTTACGCAGTCTCTGAAGCAAGAAACTTGCCTGGCTATCATTTGGGAGATCTATCGGAAAAGATTCTCCCGGTAAAAAGATCTCTTCTTCTCGCTTTGCAAGGCCAATAACAGGGATCTCGAATTTCAGATCTTTCAGCACTTCGACAACAGTACTCAGTTGCCCCTTGCCTCCATCAATCACCAAGAGGTCGGGTATAGATTTGAGTGATACATCTTCGGTCGTTGATCTTCGATGGAGTACTGGATCTTTATTCGGTTTAAACATGTCAGGGATAGGCTTTTTTGAAGGTGCCAGCCCATGAATCGATGCGAGATTATCGGATATGTTTAGTTGGATATACCACTCGGTTATTCCAATTTCTTTTTCGAGTGCATCGAGTGCTGCATGTTGGAGGTCTCGATCTTGTGCATGCATTTCTATGTTTCCATACAGTACTTTTTCTTTTGAGGACTTTCGCAAATCCGCAGTGAGTAGATCCACTTTTCCTTTTGCAATAACCAATACTTCATCTTTCCAATTTTTGGGAATTGCGAGTCTCTTCTTTTGTGTCTCGCTCCATGTGTCTCGCTCTTTCTTCTTTAGTTTTTGTATGGTGATCGATTCATCAGGTGACTTAAGGTATTTCAATCTTCTGCCTAGCACTTCCTTCAATGCTTTATAGTCATCGATCTCTCCTTCTTTTACTGTACGAATCGTGAAGCTTCGATATTCTTTATTCGCAGGTTTTCCATTTTTGATGACGACCATCGATCCGACCGTCTCTGTTCCTCCGAGATGGGAGATGTCGTATCCTTCGATTCTCCTCAGATCATTCTCAATATTTAGAGCATTCTTCAGCTCATTAAGAGCAGTCTCAATGTTTTGTGCTGCTGCCTCCCATTTGGCAAACTGCTGCGAAACCTTTTGCTTCGCATTGCTCTGCGCAAGGGCGAGAAGTTTGGATTTCTTCCCGCGTTCGGGTGCGCGGATCTCGACACTCTTCTCTCGGATTTGTACTAGCCATGCTTCGAGGACGGCAATGTCATCTATGTCTTCTTGAATCAATATCAAATCGGGAATATCCGTTTCGACGGAGTAGTACTGTGGTAGCAGTTCTGAAAGTACGGCACCGATGTTGTCGGCTTCTCCGGCGAGTACGATAGAACGTTCTTCAACCAGTCGACCGTTGCGTTCACGAAGAACCACTACCTGTGCCTTTCCACCCTGCAATGCAATGCCAATTGCGTCGGTGTTTTCACGCGATGTATCAGACACGACTTGTGGTACATCAAGTGACTCGATGTAGATGAGTGTGTCGCGGAGCTTTCCCGCTTTTTCAAACTTCTTATTAGTTGCTGCATCTTCCATCATATCTTTGAGGGCGATGACGACATCCCTATGGTCACCCTTCAGAAAACGCATAACAGCCTCTATCCCTTCGATGTATTGTTTCTGGTTGAGGCTTCCGACGCAGAGCCCATTGCATTGTCCTATCTGATATTCCAGACACGCACGTTTCGGTTGGTTACCTCGGTTCAGTGCATCCGTAGAAAGACTGCAGGAGCGAAAGTGAAAGACATCATGCAGTGTGTTTAGAGTCCTCTTGATGTTGTAGGCGCTAAGGTAGGGTCCGAAATACTTCGCATTATCTTTCTCCATCTGCCGTACCACACTCAAGACAGGGTACTCATCATTGGATACACGTATGTACACATAGTTCTTATCATCTTTCATCATCACGTTGTACTTTGGTTTCACCTCCTTAATCATATTGGTCTCGAGTATCAGCGCTTCGAGTTCATTTGAAGTGATGGTGACATCAAAATCGGTCATGTGTTTGATGAGCGAAAGCTTCCAAGGGCCGAGTGCCTTATCGGGTTCTTTTTGCACGTAACTCTTCAGTCTGTTTTTCAAATTTTTTGCCTTGCCGATATACAGCACATCGCCTTTGGCATTCAGCCAGCGATAGACACCAGGAGAGGTGGGTGCTTTTGTGATGCGCTTGCGCAATTCCTCAAGATGTTTCGATTCGTCAGGCATTGTGCTGTTATAGTACCTGTATGTCCCAGCCTCTGGTATCCGTTCTCATTCTTAACTATCGCAACCCACAAGCAGCTGCAGCGTGTGTGCAGAAGTTTTTGGAGCAGACCATTGCCGACAAAATTGAGATTTTGGTCATCGATAACCATTCTGATGATGAGTCGGTTGGGGTGCTTCGAAACAGAGTGGGGGACCACCTACAAGTACGTATCATCGAGACGCCGGGAAATCTCGGTTTTGGCTTCGGCTATAACACGGGTGCGCGCTATGCATCAGGGGAATACCTACTCATCAACAATCCCGACAAGACCATGCCACCAGATGGGCTGGAGAAGTTGGTTGCTCGTATGCAGTCTGATGAGGACATAGGAATTATCGCCCCAAGACTGCTCCATAGCGATGGCTCTAGTCGGCTTTCTATCCGTCGATTTCCGCACATGATCGATATCATCTCTCGTCGTAGTATTGTCGGAAAGTTCTGCCCAGGGTGCCTGAGGCGGTATTTGATGCTTGATACGAATATGAATGAGATGCAGGAGGTGGATTGGGTGGTGGGAGGATGCTTTCTGACGCGGAGAGACCTTTTCGATCAGTTGGGAGGTTTTGACGAGCGATTTTTCCTCTTCTTCGAAGATACGGATCTCTGCAGACGCGTCGGCGCTTTGGGTAAAAAGGTGGTGTATGACCCGTCCGTTGCAGCTGGAGACAAAAAGCGTCGCCTTTCGGGGCAGAGTTTCTGGGATCTATTCTTCAAAAAAACTGGGAGAATCCATGTTTCAAGCGCTGCGAAGTACTTCTGGAAATGGAGGGCTAGTGCTTGACCTCTATTACCCCATACCGTAGCCTTCTCCAGCAAATTCTATGAAAATGCTCTCCCTTCAGACAGAGGCACGAACAGACAGTACCGCGAAGACTATTCGCGCGGATGGCAAGGTTCCGTGTGTTCTGTACGGTAATGATGTCGATCACACACAACTCGCCTGCGATTATAGCGAGCTGTTTCGTACGTATGTCAAAGCAGGAGAGAGCGTACTTGTAGAATTGGATATTGCTGGTAAGAAAGTTCCAGTTCTCTTTCATGAGCTACAGTTTGAACCCGTAAGTGATGCCATTATTCACGTTGATTTCTTTGCTGTTGATATGAAGAAGGAGATCGAAGCACGTGTTCCTCTACACTTCATCGGAGAGTCTCTTGCGGTAAAAGAGCTTGGTGGTGTGATGGTGACGGTTATGGACCATGTTTCGGTCAAGTGTTTGCCGACTGCCTTGCCTTCACACTTGGAGGTCAGTATCGACAAGCTGGAAACATTCACAGATTCTATTATTGTTTCTGATATTACAGTTCCTAGTGGAGTGGTGATTAGTGATGATATTGAATCTATGATTGCTACAGTACAAGAGCCACGACGAGAGGCAGAAATAGAAGTAGCGGAAGCTGCAGAAGGCGAAGAGGTAGAGGGCGAGGAAGGCGAAAAGACTGAAGGCGAAGAAGGCGAAAAGACTGAAGGTGGTGAGGGAGGAGATGCTCCTAGCGAAGAAAAGAAAGACTAAACCGCACATATTATGCTGTCGAAAACACTTTCCGGGCTTATCCTTGTACTCGCAGTTCTCAGCGGAGTTGTTCTTTTGTCTTCTGTACATCCTTACGATGAAGATACTCCTCGTCCTTCTCAACAAGTAGCGCAGCAGCGTCGAAGGCAGGCATCATTTCCCTCTGGTGTACTTTCTCGATTTACCTTATTTCCGAGTTATCGCAATCGACCCGTGCCTGTTGCGGTCATGATTGAAAACCATGAGTTTGCAAGACCTTTTCACACCGGACTTTCTGATGCATTGATGATTCAGGAGTTTTTAGTAGAAGGGTTTATCTCGCGATTTATAGCCATTATCGATGCACGAAACTTACCACGAGAGATTGGACCTGTACGTAGTTTGCGTCCATACTTTCTCGATGGAATAAAGCCGTGGGTTCGTACTGTGTTTCATGCAGGCGGAAGCCCAGAAGCCTTAAAGCGTGTACAAGAAGGAACAGAGTTTTATGCGCTTAATCTGCTATTTTTCGATGACGTGAATGGCAAATATGGATCGTTTCGTAAAGATGGTCCTCCCGCTCCACATGATTTGTTCTTGAAGAAGAAGATGTTCAAAACGTTTCTGAAAGAAGTTCCCGAACGCCTCTTGCAACCGGTGACTTGGCCGCCATACCCGGTCGGTACCCCAGAGGGTGGTGAGGATGCAACTCGTATTCGTGTAAATTTCTTTAATGCATTACATAATGTTTCCTTTGAATATCTTCCATTAGCACAAAAGTATCAGAGAACGAATGGTGGAGAAATCAGCCCCGCCAGACCTTCAACTATTGCAGTACTGGAAGTACCTATTGATTACATCGGAGAGTACGGTCGTTTGTTTATGACGCTGGAAGGCAGTGGCAGAGCGAAAATATTCCATTCAGGAAAAGTATGGGAAGGGCGCTGGAGTAGAGGTGCAGATACCGAAAAGTTTCGCTTTACGGATGCAAACGGAGAAGAAATCCTGTTTAAAGCAGGACAGTTGTGGATGTTGATACTGCCCACACTCGAGCGCGTGAGCTTCGAGTAATTATTCCCGCAAGAAGTTTGGCAAGATGAGTGGTGCTTTCAAATCTGGAAGCTTTTCAATAGTTTCTAAATCTTCGAGAGCTACTTTTCCGATGTACAACCTTTGGAGTGTATTTCCATCTGCTACGAATTTTTCAATAGCGCGTAATCCACGTAGGTACACAACGCTTTTGGTAAATCCTCCATTGTCTGATGTGTCTCCTAACCCTCGTTTCATAGCCACAGATTGCTGTAGAGCTTTTTCTGGTGTGTAGCCAAGTTCTGTCTGAAGGAATGTACGTGTTTGTGCAAGGGAGTGTTCTAGACTGTACTGCAAACCAAGAATATTTTTGTAGGGACTAAAGAATTTCTCTGCATGTGGGCTGAGGACACCTTGTTCGTTGTAGATAGCCAGCCCCTCTTGAGTATCGAGGTAATTGGCACATCCACGTCTCAGAATTTCATACGATTGATGACTTCCATTTTCAGATGTGAGTACATGTGTTTCAATTTCATGTGCAATGAGTGAAGCTATGTGTTCTTCGGTAAAGGTTGCGTCTTCGCGAATATAGATCTTTGTTCCTCCGACAGTTACTCTTGCGACGATCTTTGATCGTATACTGACTTGCCAATCATGGAGACCATAGGACTCCAGTGCTTGCTCAAATCTCTCTACGGCTTTTGTAGCAGAAAGCAGATCTTTGCCTTTAGGCTCAAGATCACAGGCGATGCGTTCATCAATTTTCTTTTGTGCAGCTTTTAGCAATGTCTTATCTAGCGTACCAAAGAGTGCAATGGATGCTGCGGTAAATTCTTTGTTGTGTCCACGAGATTTGAAAAGATCAATACGCAGGAGGAGTTCCTTCCTCTTTTTTTCCAGGAGGATACCAAGAGGTGAGTCATCGGTAATTTTTTCCCGAAGTCTATCAGTAGAAGCGTCTAGGTCTGCACCAATTTCAGAGTAGGTGAATGTAGGATTATAGAGTTCATCTTCTTGGAGTCTTTCCATCTCCTCTTCTAAGTTGAGAGGCTTGATGTGCTTGAGGACTAGTAACTCTTTATCAAGCTTGCTTAGTAGCCGGTCTAGGCCACGAACATCAGTTTTCTTCACAACGGTTTTCTTATGCGTGGATTCTATTTTTTTGGTGGGATCAATCAGAAATCCACTCAGGTCTCGGGAGCCGACTATTGCCCTATGAGAACCCGTTTCTCCGACTTGTACGAGTGTTTGAATCTTCTGACCACCGAGTGTGAATTTGGTGCGATAGAGCCCTTCAGTTTCATCTGCTTCTGCTCCCTTTTTTTCTAATAGATCAGCAATAAATTTTTTGCTAAATGTTGTGCGCTCTTCGCCACTATCGATGGTTGCGACAACTTCAAGGGTAGAACCTTCGCCGAGAATAACTTGGATGGGTTCCTCGAGCCCGAGTGTGGGTTTACTATTTTCTTGCAAAGACTCTTTCTTTTTTGTTTTGCTGCCAAATAAATCTTGTCCAATACGTACCCCTTTTTCCGGTGAATCTACGGTGATACCTTGAACGCGGTCGAGCCTGGCTCTGAGTGGTGCCAAGTTTGCAATTTGCACCTGAAGTCCTGCACGTGCGTTTACTTCTAAGAGTGCTGGCCCCATTTGTTCATCGATAGCAATATCCACAGCGAGGTAACCGATGTTTGTGATTTGCTGTATTTGAGAGCAAATGAGCAGTATCTCATCCCAGAATGGAATGCGATGGCCTGCTACCTCTTCTCCATGTGGCAATTCTTCAATGATATTGCGATATTGCACTCCGTAGGTGGTTTCTCCTTTTGCTATATCGATACCTATTCCAATGCCCCCCAAGTGAATATTTGCTTTTCCATCACTTTGGGCAGTGGGAATGCGGACCATTGCCATGACCGGCACCAGATTGAACACAATGACACGAATATCCGGAAGCCCCACTGGACGAAACCGTGCGAAGCACTCATGCGGTTTTAAAATCTTTTCAAAGAAAGCAGTATCTGGTCTGCCTTGCAGAGAAAATTTACCATCAAGTATATCTTCGATATGTTCACGCAGCTCTTGGTCTTCCATAGGCATTTTTCCATTGCGTAGGAAACGTCCTTTTTTATCACGACCACGTAGTACAATAATTCCTTCACCACCAAAACCATGATTGGGTTTTAAGACACACTCATCGGGGAGTTGAGAGAAATCAAATTCCCAGACTTGGTCACGATTTTCGATGCGTCCATACAGCTTTGCAACCGGTATTCCACGAGCAGCAAGGTAGGCTTTTGTCTTGAGTTTGCTATCGGCAAGAGCAGTTGCCTTCTTCGGGTTAAACGGCTTTATGTACAGCAGAGTACGTGCATTCAATCCAAGGACGCCGCGATTGGAGAAAAAGGGGAACATAGATTCCTATTCTTCTTGTATGTGCTTAAAGACCTCTTGAAATCGAAAGTACTCCACGAGTCGAAGACCGGTCCATTTACCAAGAGCAATGTTAATGACAATGGTAATGAGAATGAGTTCTGGATAGGCAAGAATGATGGATTGTAAAAATGCGAGTTGCACAATGAATACACAGAAGAGTGCGGCCATCACTGTTTCACCTATTCCAAACAGAGCGGTTTTCCATCCTTCCTCAGTTTTTACATTAAGGAAACTCTCTGCAAGAGTCGACATAATCAGAAGCACGAAGATGGTATCTCCAGAGAGGGTGATGCCTTGGTACGCACCGAGTCCAAGCAACACGAGGAGTGTCAGGCTTACGACCGTTAGAATAATGGCAACTTTTGGAATGTAGAGGAGGCGCCAGCGCTTCATTAATTGCCTGGTGGTGTATCCCGTTACCAGGATAAATAGCAGGAACATCAACCCCAATTCCCACCCCAGAGCCAAGAAGCTAAGAGCGAGGATAGATGGCGTGTACAAGCCAAAAGTTGTGATACCGATGACCTGTTTAAAGAAGGCGAGAATGGTTGCAATGATTGGAAGCATCAGTAGTAAAATTACGGTTTGGGATGGCACACCATGGATTAACATAGAGTTGACGAGAGAAGAGAGGACATTCCACGGACGGATACCAGTTGAAGATTTGTCTACGACAAGAAAATCAATATCTCTTCGTGTCAGTTCACTGATAAAGCTTCCCATATCACCTGCAGACATCAGTGGGTTTACTGCTTCTTTTCGCGTGACCAAAATTTGGTGCGGTTTAATAACGGTGAAAGGACCACCGGCTGTGCGTGCGAGTGACCCGAGACCGCGGTCGGTAATCAGAATAATTGTTTGGTTGTGAATGGCTTCATACTTGTCGGGGTTTCCTTCTACTGCTCGCATGAGTGCCTGCAATCCTTTGACACCTTCGGTCCAGAGGACGACAGCTTCTGCCCCGTTGAGTGTAGCGCTTTCTTCGCTAAGCATTGCGAAAATCGACTCTTCGACACCAAGGGGAATAGTGGTCTTTTCGGGTTGCAGTAATCGCAAATACACTCCTGCTTCTGCCGCTGCTACCAAGTGCAAGTTGAGCTTGTCGAGTGGTATAGAACTGTCCGCGATCAGCACAATTTTTCGATCGTACACGGTGATTGCTTGTGAAGTTTCTACTGCTTCTCGTTCACCGTTAATGATCGTGGAAATACTCAGTCGCATGATGACGACACCCGGCTGGTCTGGTGTGAACACCGCCTCGACAGATCTACTGATGGGCACGGTGCTCTCTCCGCGATACCAGATGTATTGTGTGTTTTCTCCAAGTCCGTGACTTGCAGATGCGTCTAACACAATGGTACGTCCCACTGGCACCTCATCTGGTCCGGTGATTACCGCACTTAAGGGTTCTGCCTCAGCGACCTCCTGAGCTAGGACGCTCGGTATGAGGGTAAATAGTAGTATGGCAATTACAAGATTCTTCATAGATTGATAGTAACGATTCTATGCTACTTTTGATGTTTGAGTAGCATTTGCATCCGACCTTTTGACTGATGGAGTTCCTTGTATTTCCTCACTTGCCCCTTTAGTTTTTCGACGCATCTGTCTAGTGCTTCTGTAACATCTGGTCTACGAGATTCAGCTCGTAGCACCTTTTTAGGTAGTTTTACCGTAATAGATACTTTCATAGCATCGCGTTTCTTCTCTGTCTTTCTAAACTCCGCTTCTACGCGGATATAACTCCCTTCATCTTTAATTTTTTTGCAGTACGTAGCCAATTTTCCTATTTTTCGAGCTACAGTCAAAAGCTCTTTGTCGTTGTAGTGGAATCCTTTCTCGAAATGTTGGATATTCATTACAATTCAGGGGAATGAAGCAAGATTTCCCCTATATCATACCATGTCTTGTTAGGGGGGTACTAGATTGGAAATATTGGCTTAAATATGCTATAATAGTAAGAATATTACAAAAACAAACATATGGCTGTTATAAAGACCATTGATGTACTGGAAAAAGAGATTGTTTCTACAACAAATCTCCTCAGAGATGCGCGGAAAAGTAATGAGAAAGCTGATATAGAAAGCCAGCTTGGTGCGCTTCAAGTCTTACTTTTGGAAGTGAAAAGCAGAAGCGAGAGTGAGCGCAAGACTCTTAGTGAGGAGATATCTCTTGCCGAGACTGAAGTAAAAACTATTGTTGATAAATTTAATGATCTAGAGAAAACAACTGTGATGATAGGTGTTCGGGCAGAACTTGCTGCTTTTCGTAAAAGTATGACTCCTCCAAAGTCTGAGGAAGATGAGAAAGGGGTAAGCCCGTGGCTTGTAAATTTAGGTAATGGGATAAAGACTGGTGCAGGTGCAACGTGGATCGGTGCGAAATATGTCGGAGAGAAGGTAAAAGTGAATGCGGTCTATGCATGGAAGAACTTCATCGTAAAACCGTTCTCTGCGATTATGGGATATTTCGGCGTCAAAAATATACAGATGCCTCCTGTTGCGCTTCATGCACGGTCGTTGTTTTTGAGGTTTGTCGGTGGCTTCATGCCAAAGGCAACACGGGAAGCTATGCAGAAGAACTTAGATGAAGAGTTCGCATTCCACGCAATTACTGGTCAGGTGAAGGCACTTGTTGCAGATCTTAATGCTGTTCGAGCCAGTAAGACGCCACCAGAGAAACCAATCACTTTTGATTTCAATAATCAACTCACGCAGTTTCGTTTGCTAACAGCAGAAGAACGTAAAGGCATTCCACGCAAAGTTATGGCTGCTGTGAAGGAAGGGAAAACGGAGATTACCTTGGAGACACTTTTTGATGGATCTAAGCCGGCGCAGACAGCTGGAACAGAGAGAACTACCGCTGCTATAGCAAGTGCTGAAGCCATTACTGCGAAAGATCTACCAACGGAAACAGCA
>CAJXJE010000004.1 GCA_913054215.1 uncultured Candidatus Peregrinibacteria bacterium
CGCAGCCACCAGAGAAAGTACGAGAAGTTGCAAAAGGGCTTATCTATCGTGACTTTTTGACTGTAGGATTGCTCCTTAAAAAATTACACGTACAAGAAAAAGGAAAGAAGCCGCAAGGTGATGTACCGGATAACTGGATTTACGTGCAAGACCGTGGCGTAAAGGTGGGTCGTATTCAAATCTTTAATAACTGGAGTCCGTATATGGTAAAAGACAAATCAACTATGTGGATTGGTCTCGAGTACTTTGTCGATGAAGGGGATGAGCTGTGGGTGAAGAAGGATGAAGACATGATTGCCCAGGGAATTGCAGAGATGGAGGAGATCGGATTTATCCAAAAAGATGACGTCGTCGATGCCTGCGTTTTACGCATGTTAAAGGCCTATCCAGCATACTTCGGTACGTACGATCAGTTGGATATCATCGAGAATTACTCACTGACGTTTAGTAACCTCTTCCTTATCGGTCGAAACGGAATGCACCGGTACAACAACCAAGACCACAGTATGCTTACTGCAATGACTGCAGTGGATAATATTGCTGCAGGTATTACGCATCACAAAAACATCTGGGAAGTGAACGCAGAGCGCGTGTACCACGAGGAGAAGAAGTAGTTATAGTGCCATGAATATTCCTGGCTCTACTTCTCGCAGTGGTTTTCGCTTCTTACCTTTCACACCATGGCTATAGAGCTCACTAATCTCTGTTGAAAATTCCTCAGAGAATTGAGGAAGTGTTACTTCTGTGTGTGCAGGATTATGTCGATCTGCTACTACTGCTTGCATTACCGCATCACTTGTTATGAGCTTCTCTATGTCGTAGCCCCCTTCATCATCATTTCCTCTTTCGATTATTCTTTTCCACTTTTGCATACATGCATCAATAAGAGCATGTTCTATGAACATAGCTTCCTCTTCCGCATCGAGTAGGAAATACCCATTAGCCATTACCTTCTGTCGACCTTTCATTGATTTTTCCCATAAGTGGGTACCTTGTCTGAGTATGTCATTGTTCTGACAGACGTGTGTAAGTTCATGCATCAGTACTATAACTGCACGGAGCCCCGAACCGCTTTTATCCCTATCATAATCGACAGTCAGTGTGCGCGATGTGCCACCCCACGAGGCAATAATATTTGGTGCTAATTCTTTTCTATCAAACTGAAAATGAGCAGGTCCATATTTTGCTAGCTTTCTACCACGTAGGAAGAAAGGGTTTTTCTCAAGTGTATCTTTATCACCTATTGGGAAAGATAAAAACGCATCATACTGTTCGGGTAAATTGAGTGAGGCATTACGGTGAGGTGACTCCATCATCTGCTTCCATGTGTGCACTGCTTCACGTATGCGATTGCGTACCCATTCTTGTGGTATGAGTTCTAATAAATCTTCAGTGATATATTCATCAATGTATTCGTTGTAACAACATAAATCGTCTTCGATAGCTTGTGCATTACTGATTCTTGCGAGTGCGTAAATAAATTGCTGATATACATTATCGTCTACTGCTTGGAGCTTGCTTAATTGTTCGTCAGTGAATTGCGTATCAAATTCTGGAATGAGTTGCATCATTTCTTCAAACATTGGTTCTAAATTCCTAAATCCTCCACGCACTTGTTCTTGTCGGACTTTTGAATTCATAGCGTCGATTTTATCCATTGTTTCATCCGTTGGATGTGCTATTAACGGATTGATAATCATAGTTTCCCCTTCGTCGAGAGAAGGAACATCTGATCGTAGTTCAGGAAGAATATGGGCGCACGGCGCACGGTACGGCATAGAGTGGAGGGCTGCGTCATTTGCTGGCTCTATCATTGGTTGCAGATCATGCAAGACTCGTTGCACCTTTGGTTTGGTAGTGAAGAATTCACTTAAGCCCTTCTCTGCTATTTCTGGATCTACAGGGTTAGAATCATTTAAATGTGCCGAATCTGGTGAGTTGGTAGGCATACTATTATTTCCTTCTCTTTTGCTGATTAGGAGGAACAAATACCTTTCGCTTTTTATGATCGGGTTTTTGTTTGGGAATACGCTTTCGAGCTGCCATAAGAGCTTGCACCGCTGCAACATCAGGAAGTTTTTTTATAGGTGGTTCCAGTTTTTCAGTGAACTCTTTAAGCACACCATCAACTACTTCTGGAGAACCAAAAAAAGCATCTGCAGCTTCGCTTGAAAGCGCATCGTTATCTGACTGTTCTGGGTGGTTTTTTAGGGGCATAGTATCTTGGTAAGCAAAGTATATTATATACAAAGGTATTCAATTATGTGCTGGCTTCATACGGTACAGGGAAGCCGTCTTCGTCATATACTTGCAATAAGCATTCTAGTCCTAGGTATTCCTTTTTTATGGCTTCGACAAATGCAGGAGGATAGACGTCTCCTTTTCTTTCTCCACCTGCAAAATATATTTGTCCGTATGTCATTACCTGTAGGAGTTCGCGTCCTTTGGAGTCATCTGTTCGGGGGATACCTAGAACGTCCATCACCTCTGCAACGTTAAAGGTGCCAAATCCTATTTTAGCAAATAACAATTCAATCATATTGGACCATGCTTCGCATTCCTCTTCCAGTACTCCATGTGTTGAAAGATCAGACTCTATCATTGCTTTTACGTATCGATCCTGGTTTTCGGAAGCTGTACCTGCATCTCTCGATAATGCATCAGCATGTTGATTCTTGTGCGTAAGTTCATGCATTGCATTAATTGCATCAAGGAAATCACACCCATGTTCTTGTAAGCGTAACATTAGAATTCCCATTGTTGCATCGTATCCTGCTCCGACATTATCAGTCATGAGAGAGGAATCCATTTTGCAAACCGCAAAGAAATCAGGGTTCTCATTGTAGGTTGGTACTACAAAAGCATGACCGGGATTTCTATCTTCTTCTGTAGAAATACGCTTGGATCGATGGTAAAGATTACGGCGAGGATTTTGTGCGTTAGTCCTCCATGTTTGCATGGTTCTTGTGATACTTGCTTTAGCATCTTGGTTCGTAATTCCTTCCACTAGAGGGTCTAAGTGCTCAGTAAACGCGCTACTTGTTTGTTCTAGAATTTTACGAGTGTCTTCAGCTAGCATGAGGCGATAAAATTCCTTGTGGACTTTATCTACAAGACTTGCATCTGCTTTACGCATTCTGGCTTGCTCTTCTACTGTAAAGAGACCCAAGAAGCCTACAAATGGCCCTCTTTCATTGCAAAGACTTACTGCAGTGTGAATATTTTGAATACCCTGTTCTCTATTACTAAATGCAGCCTCTAGCTGGCTAAAGATTTTTTGCCCTGTTGCCTGATCAACATTTGAAAATGGCAGTGAGCGAATCTCTTCTCCTGTCACACTATCTGTAGTACGAATAAATCTTTGCTCACGTTTTTCTTTGCGTCGTACATCTTCTGCATGCTGATTTGCTAACCTATCTTCCAATCTTTGTTCATCTGTTTTTTCTTCCTCGTATACGACCCAAGTATCTCCTTCTCGTTTTATGGATGGATGGTCTGGGAATAGTGCGGCAACAGATGCTTCGTCGAGCACGTATCCTTCTTGGATAGACCATACAAGTATTCCAGTTCGATTATGGTCTTGTGTAGTTTGAATATCAATAAGACCTTGGTTTTTACCAATGGGTGCAGAGCGTTCACCAAATGTGTCTACAGGACATTTTTCTCTAAACATCACCTTCCAACTACTTTGTGTATCTTGAATACATGGCACTGCGTGTATAGCAACAGAACGAGCTTGTGGATGGTCTTGCGTTTCCACTCCTCGTTGGAGCCAATATTGCGTCCAACGTTGAAATGCCCCGATGCGCTCACCTGGAGTCCAGACGGATTCTTTTACACCTTCATCGTGGCGAATTTCATCAGGGTGCAGCTGTATTGGGATCTTTGATAGAGCCATAGCCGCAACATTCTAAACTATTTCTTATATTTGTCAATAACTACGTATTTGCCTTGTACCACTCCATACTAAGCCGAATTCCGTCTTCAAAGTTCGTTTTGGGGCTATATCCAACAGCCTTTTTGGCTTTGGAGATATCGGCAATATAGTGCGTTACTTCTCCTGTTCTAGAGCTTGTAGTCTCTATCTTGGAGCTGCTTCCGAGGAGTTCTACGATTTGCTCGGCTAGGTGCATAATGGTGGTTCCATCTACAAAGGCTAGATTGTAGGTCTCATTCTTTGCGCTCTCGAAGTTATCAATAGAAAGAATGATGCCATCGACGCAGTCATCAATATACGTAAAGTCGAGGCACTTCTCTTTTCCAAACACTTTCAACAGTTCTCCAGCCTTTGCCTGCCTGTAGAAGAGGGGAACGACACGAATAGAATCGTCGTACATTCCGTAGACGTTTGAGAAGCGGAAGATGATGGTATCGATTCCGTAACAACGTTTGTAGGCTTCGAATAATGCCTCTCCTCCAATCTTACTTGCGGTGTAGGGGCTTTCGCACGTCATGAAGTGCGCTTTGTCCTCGGTGTATTTCTCTCCGTCTGGAAGGTGAATGTTGCCGTAGGTCTCACGAGAAGAGGCGAACATCATTTTTTTGATATCGTTCTTGCGGGCAAATTCGAGGATGTTAAACGTATCAATAAAGTTATCTATTGCACGCTCTGGGTGCTCTACCAACTCATACACACGGGCATTTGCTGCCAGGTGAATGATCAAATCTACATCAGTAGGTAGCTTTTTGAGTTCCTCTGCATGCCGCAAATCGATATCAATCCTTAGAGCCTCTACGTCTGTATTCCACTTACACGGCTCCCAATCTGCGCCTACGACCTCATGGCCTGCAGAAAGGAGCTTTTCGCAGAGCCTAGTACCGATAGTGCCCGAAGAGCCTGTTACGAGGATTTTCATCGCAGATACCGTAGCGTAAACGCACCGCTTTCCGCTACGGTATTCCCGTGCTTTCTTTAATACTCCCAACCTATAACGAATCGGAGAATCTCCCCGAGCTTCTACCGAAGCTCGAAGATGTTCTCAAAGATATCCCACATGAGATCATTATTGTGGATGATGATAGCCCTGATGAGACGTGGAGAGTGGCGCAAGAGTTAGGGCAAAAACTAGATGACGTACATGTGATTCGCCGTGTCGGGCGACGCGGGCTTTCCTCTGCTGTCATAGAAGGATTCCTTTCTGCAAAGGGTGACGTACTCGCAGTGATGGATGCAGACGGCCAACATGATATGGAAATTCTGCCGAAGCTCTACTCTGCTGTGCAGTCTGGTAGTGGTATCGCTATTGGTTCGAGGTATGCTCCTGGTGGAAGTGTTGGAGAGTGGGATGAACGCAGACATCTGATGAGTAGGGTGGCGACTAA
Source organism: uncultured Candidatus Peregrinibacteria bacterium (assembly GCA_913054215.1). Lineage (GTDB taxonomy): Bacteria > Patescibacteriota > Gracilibacteria > Peribacterales > Peribacteraceae > UBA2170. The sequence goes on from CAJXJE010000004.1 coordinate 5,323, forward strand.
GATGGCACTCGCAGTCTGTAATGTAAAAGCGAGTGACCCCATGAGTGGATTCTTTGCGCTGAGGAATGATCTTTTCCAAAGTACTGCCAAACATTTAAACCCCAAGGGATTTAAAATTCTTTTAGATCTGTTGGTGTGCGTACCGAAAGACACAACGGTACAAGAGGTACCGTTTACGTTTGCTACTCGTCTGCATGGAGAGAGCAAACTCTCGCGTAGAGTGCAGATAGAATTTTTGGAATACCTGTATGACGTCACGGTTGGTCGGTACATTCCTCTCACATTCCTCAAGTATTGTATTGTTGGTGGGTTCGGAGTGTTTGTGCATCTTGGGACGTATATCGCTGCATCATCTGTTCTTCAAGAAGGAGACCAGCTCTCCCTCTTTGGCTTTCGCGTAGCCGTTCTTATCGCTATCGAAGTAGCCATTGTCTTTAACTTTTACGTGAATAATATTTGGACCTTTGCAGTGTCGCGGTTGTGTGGCATGGGCATGCTTATTGGATTTTTCAAGTACAACATCGCGTGTGTCTTTGGAGCGGTCGCAAACTATGCAGTCAGTTCGTATTTATTTTCTCTTGGCTGGCTTGATATTGGTGCTGTTATCGTCGGTGCCTTTACTGGTGTGGTGTGGAATTACACTATGAGCAGATTCTTTGCATGGAAAACGTAAATAAACATCAGTGGCTTATTTTTTGGATCACGACTGTGGTGGTCGCCTTTGCAATCTTCGTGCGCCTGTGGGTGCTGGCACCACTGTATACCAATCCTGATCTTCGTAGCCGTACGCAAACGCTCATTCAAGCAACAGCGAAGCGTGAGGGGTGGCTACTCTCGGGTGTCAGTATTGATCGTATAACTGGTAGCAACGTGCGTCTTCTGTATAGGTCCTACATACGAGGAACAGATCCGCAGAGCTGTCATAATCTTAGCCTTACCACTGGCACACTTACTGCATGCGACGACTTCTAATCATTATTGGCATAGAGGGCTACGCAGTGCTTTTGGCTCTGTACCGCGGCTTGGGTTCTGTACATACCGATGAGGCAAAGTATTTGCTGAATATTCCGTATCCTCATCCACCTCTTGCAAGATTTGTTATGAATATGACCGAAGCACTTCCGTACCAAGAGATGTTTTGGCGGATCGTGTTTGCTAGTCTGGTTACACAGGCTGTGTGGTTGATTGCGCGTATGGCCGCGCGGTTTACACCAGAAGATCGACTCACACTTTGCGGTCTTTGGATCTTCTGTGCATCCGTACTGCTTCAATCGGGAACGGTGATGATGGCAGTACTTACTGCACTGCAAGGATTGGTATTCGTTTGGTTGCTTCTCGGGGATAGGAAACTTGAGAAGTACCTAGGGTGGATTGCACTGTTTTGGTTGGCTTCACTCTTCACAGCGTATCAAGCAGTCTTGTATCTGCCGATTGTTGTTGCGATTTTCTGGAAGGCAAAAGTGCATCCCATCAAAGGAGTGCTCGCTCTTGGCATTCCACTACTCTTGCTAGCACTGTACGTTGCTAGCAATCCTCTTGCCGCTGCTAGTTTTATTAATGCTGGTGAGCAAAACATTGGGAGACCTCTTCTGGATCTTGTCCAAACGACACTGATCTCTTGGTTGTGGGCGGGGAGTGCGGTACTTTCGGTTGCAGGAGTTATTGGAATGGTTAAAACAAAGCAGTGGCCACTGATCCTTAGCTTTCTATTGGTGTTTGTATTCCACATTACGTCCTATCGTGTGTATTACCCTGTGCTCTTTTTACCTCTCCTTATTGGAGGAGTTGTCGCATGCCCTTGGGTATTGCGTAAGTCATCCACTTTGCTTGCTATGCAGATTGTCATTGCCGTGTATGTGTTTGCACACACACAACTTGCCTTTTACGAAACTGGAGCGCGCACAGTGATGCGACAGGTAAACCAATTGCCAAGCACGGGTGTCGTACTTATTGCTGGAAGCTTCGGTCACAGTTGGCAGTATGAGAGTCGTTCACCAGTCTTTCGCTATCGTCCTACGCTTCTGTCTAAGGCAAAGGCTGTTGTGTGCTTGGAGCAATGTCCGGGCGTATCTAATTACGGGTTCTATCAAATAGAAAACATTCCACAGGAGGTGTGGATAAGAAAAAACTGAAATGTTGAAAAGTTGAAAAAATGAAAGCAGAAAAGATCATTCGATAAAAGCCCCTTTCAGATTTTCAGTTTTTTAAATTTGATAATATTCTCTGTACCACTCCACAAACTTCGGAATACCTTCTGTGATTTGTGTCTTTGGGTCATACCCAAGCATTTTCCGTGCTTTAGAAATATCAGCTGAAGTCGATACAACATCACCGGGTTGCATGGGTAGCATTTCTTTTTTACCAACTTTGCCAAGTGCCTTTTCGAGCGTCGTGATGTAGTCCATCAGTTCCTCGGTTTTTCCTCCTCCAAGGTTAAATATTTCATAGTCGTAGTTTTTATCCAGTGCGGCAACTACTCCTGCTGCAATGTCTTCTACGTACGTGAAGTCGCGTTGCATTTTTCCTTGGCCGAATACCTGCATAGGTTCTCCTTTGGTTATCCAGTTGGCGAACAGAAACAGTGCCATGTCTGGGCGACCGTAGGGGCCATAGACGGTAAAGAACCGCAGTCCTGTGCTCTTTACTCCATGGAGCTTGTAGTACGTGTAGGCCTGTAACTCGTTCGTTTTTTTGGTCATGCCGTAGAGAGATAGTGGGCAGTCACACTTGTGGTCTTCCTGAAAAGGGCTGACGTCGTTATCACCGTACACAGAACTACTACTGGCATACGTTAATCCTCCAACACCTCTTTCCTTACAAAGTTCCAAAATATTATTGGTACCTTGAATATTATCTTGGATAAACTCATCAGGGTTCTTTATAGAGTGACGGACACCCGCTTGCGCAGCAAGGTGACAGACACGCGTGTCTTCGCCACCACCCAATAGATCAAATGCCTTTTTGAGATCGTCATTACTTTTGAGATCTCCACGAATGATGGTGAAATTGTCGTACCCTTCTAAAATCTTATTTCGCGCATCTTTGAGCTTTGGGTCGTAGTACTCATTAAAGTTATCAAATCCTATCACTGTATCTCCACGCTCCAGCAGCATGACTGCTGTGTGGAATCCAATGAATCCTGCCGATCCTGTTATGAGAATTTTCATGAGATACCAATGCCATGATAGGTGAGTCCGGCTTCTTTTGCTTCAGCTGGATCATAAATATTCCGCCCATCAAAGAGGTCGTTACCTTTCATTGTGAGCTTTAGCCTACTTAGGTCTATACCGCGGAATTCATCCCACTCGGTAAGGAGGATTACTGCATCGGCATTTTCTGCAGCTGCCATGGCACTGTCTTTCCAGTCGACGCCATCGGTAATAATCGATTTGGCATTTTCCATAGCGACTGGGTCATGCGCTTGAACGGTGTGCCCAGCATCGAGCAGCAACGGGATCAAATCCAAACTTGGTGCTTCGCGCATGTCATCTGTTCGTGGTTTAAATGAAAGCCCCCATAAACCAACGGTTGCGTTTTTAGGGAGTGCATCAAGTAATTTTTGAAAGTAGCGCTTTCGCTGATGCTGGTTAATGTCGTGTGTGGCTTGAATCAGCGGCAGATCTACTCCTGTTTCGCGGCTTAGGGCAATCAAGGCTTTTACATCCTTTGGGAAGCAACTTCCGCCGTAGCCAATGCCGGAGTGTAAAAACCGTGGCCCTATGCGGTCATCCATTCCCATACCTTTCGTAACATCACGAATATTTCCTCCAGTAGCTTCGCAAAGCTCTGAGAGCATGTTGGCGAATGAAATTTTGTTGGCCAGAAAGCCGTTGCTTGCATACTTTACAATTTCCGAACTCTCGCGAGACATCCAGACTATGGGTTTACTTACACGTGTTAGTGGAACATACAGCTCCTCCATTACTTTTCGTGCCCAGCCATTTTCGTTGATACCAACGACGATGCGATCGGGTTGCATGGTGTCAGGAATTGCATGGCCCTCACGAAGAAATTCTGGGTTAGATACGACAGGAATTTTGAAGTCGACGCCGCGCTCCTTTAGAGTCTTCGTTATTGCCTCTTCGCACTTTGTTCCTGTGCCTACAGGTACGGTTGATTTATTTACAAAGACGATGTCTCCTTCGGTATACTTCGCCACAGACTCTGCAACAATAAATACGGCTTTCAGGTCTGCAGAAAAGTCTTTATTAGGTGGAGTGGGGACTGCTGAGAAGACGACTTGGGCATCTGGCAATGCCTCCTCTAAGTTTGTCGTGAATGTAACACGTCCTGCTTCGAGATTTCGTTTCAGTAGCTCTTCGAGTTCTGGTTCATAAATAGGACTGATACCTTGTTGTAATTTCTTCACTTTTTCTTCATCAATATCGACACCGCAAACATCATGTCCTAGCTCTGAAAAGCACACAGCGGAAACCAGCCCGACGTAGCCTGTACCAATTATGACTATTTTCATGCCCGAATACGGTAGCGTAATACGGTGATAGTGCGCTACGGTATTGCCTGTGAAAATTCTCGTAAATGGATCAATGGCGTATGATGTGCTACTTGGCTACGATTCGGCATTTCGAGACGGTTTAGACCTAAAACAGGACAAGATTACGGCCATTTTTCTCACATCTCATTACGCTAGACACCACGGTGGAACTGCTGCAAACATCGCCTGGGGTCTCAATCTGCTCGGGGTAGATTCACTAATGGTTTCGACGGTAGGGTCTGATGGTGCCCCATACAAAGAGCTTTTGCGGGAGCGTGGTATCGATGTGACGTACGTCGAACAGCTTGATTCTAATGTAACATCGACAGCAATTATTGGAACTGATAGCTCGACGAATCAATTGGGATTTTTTCATGCAGGTGCAGATGCCAATGGTACTTGGCCAGATCTCACGCAAGATCGTGATGATCTTTCGTATGCGATTGTGAGCCCGAGAGAAGAACGACTCATGATGGAATCGATTTCTTTCTGTAAGAAGTATTCCGTTCCGTATCTTTTTGATCCTGGTCAGCGCATTACCTCGATGGGTGATGATGATTTACGTCGATCGATACAAGGTGCCTATGCATTGATTGCAAATGAATATGAATGGGGAGTTATTGGCAGCCGTCTCAGCCTTACAGAGGAAACAATCACAACACTTACGCCAAGACTTATCGTGACACAGGCAGAACATGGCGCAACATGTTTTGAAAAGGATGGTGCACAAACGGTGGGTCCATGCAAAGCTGAGCAGTTGATCAATCCTACAGGTGCTGGAGATGCTTTTCGTGCGGGGCTTCTTGCAGGACTCAATGCAAATTGGAGCATGCTCCATAGCTTGAGACTTGGAAATGCTATGGGGTCACTTGCCGTAGAAATTGAAGGCACACTGATCGATCACGTAGACCGAGATGCCGTATGGTCCAGAGCACATATGACGTATGATGAAACTCTTCCAAGTCTGTAAAAAAGTAGCGGGTATTTAGCTTTATAGACTATCCACTATCCATTATTCTCTTGCAGCTATGTCACAAGTTACTGATTCCACGCCCTTGCCGTATAAGGTTTTAGATTGCTCTGCTGAGGAGTTTGAACGATTGGCTGCATTTGGCCGTAAAGAAATAGTACTCGCAGAGAATGAAATGCCGGGACTCATGGCGCTGCGGCAAAAGTATGGATCATCAAAGCCGCTTTCTGGCGCACGTATTGCAGGTTGTTTACATATGACTATTCAGACGGCAGTGCTCATAGAAACACTGGACGCGCTTGGTGCTAAGGTAAGCTGGAGTAGTTGTAATATTTTTAGCACGCAAGACCATGCCGCATGTGCGATTGCTAAAGCCGGATTCCCTGTTTTTGCTTGGAAAGGTCTTAGTGACGAAGAGTTTGATTGGTGTATAGAGCAAACACTCACTGCTTTTGCAGGTGGTAAGTCTTTGAATATGATTCTAGATGACGGTGGTGATTTAACAGCGATGGTGCATGAAAAGTTCCCAGATTTACTGGCTGATATAAAAGGCTTAAGTGAAGAGACGACGGCTGGGATTCATCGCTTAGAAGTGTTAAACCAAAACGGTGGCTTAAAAATACCTGCTATAAACGTCAATGATTCAGCGACGAAAAGTAAATTCGATAATTTATATGGTTGCCGCGAATCGCTTGCCGACGGTATAAAGCGAGCAACTGATATTATGCTTGCCGGTAAAGTTGCTGTGGTGTGTGGATACGGAGATGTTGGTAAAGGGTGTGCTACTAGCTTGCAGCGTTATGGTTGCCGTGTGCTTGTAACTGAGATCGACCCTATTAACGCGCTACAAGCGGCTATGGAAGGTTTCGAAGTAACAACCATGGAGGAGGCCTGCCAGGAAGGTAACTTGTTTGTTACCACTACAGGTAATAAGGATATTATTAGAGGTGAACACATGGTACACATGGCCGAAGATGCTATTTTATGTAATATCGGTCACTTTGACACCGAAATTGATGTCGCTTGGTTAGACGCAGAAGTTGCTGCTGGTCACGCCTTAAAAGATGAGATAAAAGGAGAAAAAGAGGGTGCGGTGGATCGCTATACGTTCATTGATAGTGGTAAATCAATTTTGATTTTAGCGAAGGGGCGTTTAGTGAATCTTGGTTGTGCGACTGGACATCCTAGCTTTGTCATGAGCACCTCGTTTACGAACCAAGTCCTTGCCCAAATTGAGTTGTGGCAACATGCCGATAATTACAAGGTCGGAGTGTGTCGTTTGCCGAAGAGTTTAGACGAAGAGGTGGCTCGTTTGCACCTCGATAAACTTGGTGTAAAACTTACGACGTTGTCTCAAGAGCAAGCTGACTACATGGGTGTTCCGGTTGAAGGTCCATACAAGCCAGATCATTATCGGTATTAGGGTAGCTGCAGGAAGGGACTTGATTGCTCTGAATCGTTTTATATAAGCCGATTTTATCGGCTTTAAAGTACCCATTGACGCACGAAAAAATAGTAGTAGTATTTCCCAGCTATTTGTACTGGTACAGAAGTATTTTGCTCATTGAAAACACTGTTTAATTACAAGAAGAAACCTTCTTTGGTCTTCTATGAGGATATAGAAACCCGCACTTCTGTGCGCCATTTTGGAAAAGTAGGACAATCATTTTGTTTAGGGAGTGATGCGGTATGACCAAGAAGAAACAGCGTCGCGTTAATGCAGTTTGTCAGGGCCTCTTGGAAGAAGGTATTTTACCGACCGATGAGGCCATCAAAGGCCGTCTTCGCCGGAAAAAGACTAGGAAGAAGAGGATATCCAGATCAGATCGCTGCTTAGCAAGACGGCGATAACACCCATACTCCCACCGGCGTAACTTTTTGTTGAGCCACCCGTCGCTGGGCCTGTATTTCATGCAGGCTCGGCGACCATTCCAAAGTAGATTTCTCTTTGTACTGTATACTGAGTGTATGAGTAATAATGCGCAGATCGCCTCCAAGCTCAATCAAATTGCAGCGCTGCTTCAAGAGCAGAACGTTGCATTTAAACCTGCAGCGTACAGAAGAGCCGCTCAAGTTATCGAAGAGCTCGATAAGGATATTTCTACATATGGCGATGAGAAGGAGCTGAAGAAGCTTCCAGGTATTGGAGAAGCTATTGCGAAGAAGATTATTGAATTTCTGGAAACCGGAGAGATGGAGTTTTTGGTGTTACTCCAAAAAGAACAGGGTGGCATCTCTGCAGATCTTATGGATATCGAGGGACTCGGCCCCAAGCGTGTGCGGCAGTTGCAATCGGAACTTGGCATCACATCGGTTGCTCAACTTATCAATGCTGCCGCGCAAGGGAAGCTTCGAGATCTCGAACTCTGGGATGAAATTATGGAGAAGAAGGTGCTCGAAAACGCGGGAAGAGTTGATGAACGGATCAAGAGATTTCCGCGAGAGGAAGCCAAAGACGACGTTGATCTTCTGCTCAAAACTATCAAGTCTGTTAAGGGTGTAGACCGCTGCGATGTTGCGGGGTCGTTTCGACGCGAAAAAGAAACCGTTGGAGATATCGATATCTTACTGGTGACGAAATCTGCACAAGAAGTCTCTGATGCCATTGCTGCACTCAAGATTGTGCGAGATGTAGTGGCCCATGGAGAAAAGAAGATCAGTTTCGATCTGCATAACGGATTGCGCGTGGATGTGCGCTTGGTAAAAGCTGATCAGTGGGGAGCGGCGCTCATGTACTTTACCGGAAGTAAAGAGCACAACATTGCTGTGCGCAAAGTGGCGATAAAGCACGGATGGAAGCTCAATGAATACGGCCTGTTTGATGGAGAGAAGATTGTTGCCTCAAAAGAGGAAGAGGATATCTACGAAGCATTAGAGCTCACGTATTATGAGCCAAGGCAGCGGTCAGGTTCACTTTAGCTAGACGGACAGCCACTGCATGCATGGAGTTGGTTATCTTCATCTGCAGCCTGCTTACAGGCGTCGCATTGAAGAACTTTTGTCAGTGGTTGGCCGAACTTATCGCAGCCTTCTAGGCCACAGCCAGAAACACTTGCGTCGTCTGTTACACCACCGCAACTACCGGTGCATCGATAAAGTACTTTAGGTTCCATGGGTTTGATTATACACGAAAAACTGCACTCTACATGATGTAGAGTGCAGTTTCGGTTTTGCTGTGTGGTTTAAGCCTTGGAAAGAGTGTAAGCCTTGTTAGTGTGAGACGTTCCACGTCGGAGGAATTTCTGCGGTAAGAACGCCGCTTGTACCCGACTGTTTAATGAGTGCCCTTGTTGCCGTAGCAACCGAAGACTCAACGATGTCGATGGACGTTGCCTCTACACGAAGACTTAGGCCATCTTTGGTTACTTGAATATTGTGACGCTTGATATCCCCGTTGACAGTAGCGCTGCCATTGGAGATCTTGATCAGGAATAGATCGTCCTTCTGGTCAGCAGGTCGAATCGTAATGGTTGGGGTTTTCTTTTCGGTCATGTAAATTTCTCTCTTTTTAAAGGTGTTGAAAGTAAAAACGTTGTCGTAAACTCACTTCTCTTTCTAGGCCACAGATCACAGCTTTTCCATCTCCTTGAACCTGCATCATGCAAGTCGAACTCACAGGGAGTGCCACGGGGGATGGGAACTTGTGGTCCGTGGTGGTCGCCGTTGCTGTGAAAGATCTGGGTCGGCGGCAGCGCAAGGCTGAGGAAATAAATTTCATGACTCCATAGTGCTCCTCGAAAAGGCCTGTGCCAACTCGCTACCACAATGAAGTAGGCAAAGTACTACTTTTTGGCTTAAATAAGCCAAAAAACAGGTGTTTGTGAAATCAAAATCAGGGGGTATATCTACTTTCTTTTGTCTACCCAACAGCGCCGGGACTCGTCCTAAAATAGGGAGAAACCCCTTTCGGAAGTGATCTGATACTGCTTAACTAAAGCCCGTAAATTCAAGGAGAGGTCGCATAGTGGCCTAGTGCGCACGCTTGGAAAGCGTGTAAACCTGCAAGGGTTTCGGGGGTTCGAATCCCCCCCTCTCCGCCACACTAAAAAGCGTATTTACTCATTTTTACCACAGTTACCTTCACAATGCATTTGGCCATATTTGGTCCACACTGCGGTGTTTATTGCCAAAGCAACAATAGAAAGGCTACTGGTTGTGGCTCCAAAGGAAGCACCTCCAGTACCAAAGTGCGTTTTGTATACGGCAATAATGGCTGCAATCTCGGTTAGTGTGAGTAGAATCATCATTACTTTGCTTATAATGGCGCAAGGCTTAGAAGAACAGCAAGATTTCATAATAGAAGGGGTAAGAGAAGCTTCTGTATTGTACTTGATCCGAGAGCCTGCGCACAGCACACTACTCCTACATGAAAATATCTCTTGCATGGCTTGGCGACTACGTTGAATTTTTAGAAACTGATCCGCAGAAGATTGCTGATGCTATTACCGCACACGTTGCAGAGGTGGATGAGGTAGAGGTGCAAGGGGAGCTACTGGAGAATTGCTGTGTAGGAAAACTCGTCAGTATTAGTAAACACCCTGATGCAGACAAGCTGCAGCTTTGTGAGGTGCTTACAGATAAAGGAAGTAAGTATGTTGTGTGTGGTGGTACGAATTTACGCGTGGGTATGCGTGTTGCCTTTGCGCACATAGGTGCTAGGGTAAAATGGCATGGAGAAGAGTTGATGACGCTGGAGCCTATCAAAATTCGTGGAGAAAAGAGCGAAGGGATGATTTGTGCAGCCGAAGAACTTGGTATTGATGAGTTTTATCCTGAATGTACCGGTCATAACATTGTTGATATGGGTGATGGAGATACCGATGTAGGAAAACCCCTCCGCGAAGTGTTGGATTTAAATGATACGGTGTTGCATATCGACAATCACGCCATCACCCATCGTGCCGATCTCTTCTCGCACATCGGTTTTGCGTTTGAATGCACCGCTATTGGCATTGCAAAGTGGAAAAAGATGCCAGAGTTTAAAGCGCCGAAGTTTCCTACTGACAAACTACCGTTTAAGTTTCGTGTTACTGGAAAAGATCTCATTCCTCGGTACTGTTCTTGCTTGATTTCTATTGATGGCATGGGCGAAACGCCTGAGTGGATGAAGAGCAGACTCGCATCTGTTGGTATTCGTTCTATTACACTTCCAATTGATATCACCAACTTTGTGATGATGGAAGTAGGTGTGCCGATGCACAGTTTTGATGCGGATGATATCAAAGGAGATTGTGTTGCTCGTATCTCGAAAGAAGGGGAACTACTAGAGACTCTCGATGGAAAAGAATGGAAGCTTCCGGAGGGTGCATTGGTATTTTCTGATGATGAAGGAAACTTTGATCTGGTAGGTATCATGGGAGGAATGCGTAGCTCAACCAAAGAGAGTACACGCAAAATTTATCTGCATGCACTGAGTCTAGACCCTGTGCGTATTCGCAGAACGGTTATCGCTACCGGACATCGAACAGATGCCGCAACCATCTACGAGAAAAAGGTGCCACATGTCGCTACAGAACTTGGGTTTAACCGTGCACTTGAACTTTTCTTAGATCTTGTCCCAGGAGCAAAGATTCTCAGTGCCCCCGAAGTCTTTGGTGATAATGGCGACCCGAAACCGATCAAATTTTCTGTTATCAAAGCACAGTCCATTTTAGGGGCTGATATTCCCGAAGCCACGATGAAGAAGATCTTTGAGGATCTTGGGTTTACGGTAGAGGGCAGCGGTGATGACATGCTAGTTACTCCACCGTTGCATCGCCTTGGAGATATCACTGGTGCACATGACTTGATAGAAGAAGTTGGTCGCATCTACGGCTATAACAATATCGAAAATATACTACCCAGTGCATCTATAGTTCCTCCAGAGCGAGATCAGCGTACCAATACGATACGTGATCGCCTTGTCGGCCAAGGGTATATGGAACTTCTGCCTCTCAGTTTGGTTGGCCCGGAGCTCTTAAAGAAAGCAAGCATGAGTACAGATGGATGTGCGCAGTTGGAGAATGCTATTGGCCACGAAACAAGTTTTATGACACCCTCAACATTACCGGCATTATTAGAACATGCAGAGGGCAATATGTTAGAAGTGAGTGATATACTACGAAGCTTTCATGTGTCGACAGTATTTACAGAGGAGGCAGATGATCATACTGAACTTGGTGCTCTCATTGCGACTCGCGGCTCGGTAGATCTCAAAAATGATCCGTTCTTACAGCTGAAACAAGAGGTGACTTCTGCCCTAGGCAAAGCTGGATACGAACTATCAATAGAGGTCTGTAA
>CAJXJE010000005.1 GCA_913054215.1 uncultured Candidatus Peregrinibacteria bacterium
GGTCACCATCGTCAGGCTCCAGTGTGATGATTACCTTGGTATGACCCGTGTGATCTGTATCATCCGACGTAAACCGTAAACTGTGACGGGAGTCACCAAAGTAATTGCTAAGGTGTCCTGTAGAGACAAACTTTGACCCCTTAAGGATCCATCCCTCGTAGAAGTATCCATCTTCTGCAGGATCGATATTGAGTGTTACCGTGTGCAGGTAATATCCGTCCTCAAATTGATGTGCTTGCGTGACACCGTTAGCCCTGTAATCCCCTACTTCTGTCATGGCACCATATGCAAACCATGTTTCTTGTCCGTGCTTGTCATATTCGATCTTTCCGCCCTGCGGGATAGGGTACTGAATCTGCTCGGTGTCGAGCTCTTCGGCACGCTCGCTACGTTTGTCACCACAACCAGCAAGCAGGAGGATACTGAGTATGAGGAGAGTGGTCTTTTTCATAGAGCAGGAGTATAGATGAAAAGAGGCTAGTGGATAGTGGATAGTGGGGAATATTATCCCCTACCAGAGGAACCCTGGAGGCCTACTAAGAATTCTACTACGCTCAAATTGTGCTTTATGATCTGCCTTAGCAGCCATCACTTGATACCGTGGGGCATCCCGCGGATACATCCTTGCCAACATGTTACAGATCGCGATGAGCTCTTCGGCATTTGGGGAGAGGGCAATGTGATGGGTATTGCGCTCAATGGCATCTGCGAACTTGTTAAGAAGAGCATCAATCATAGGCCTATTCTTTTCTATCTCCTCTTTGAGATCTAAAGCTAAGTATGTCTCTATCAGACCATGCAACACGCTGAGATCGTTGAATTGACCCCGCTCAAACGCACGCTTGTAGGACTCTAACGCCCGCTGTTTCTCGCCAGCAAGAAGAGCGACGTCCCCTTGCCTCTTCCATGCACGGAAGTCTTCCTTATTCACGGCAAAGTACTCATCTAATGCGGCTTGTGCCTCTGCATACTTACTCTCTTGGACGTAGATCTTTGCACGGCTTAAGTGTAAGTCACGCGTGAAGTACTCTCCATCTGCTTTGTCATACCACTCAATAGCAGTAAAAGGATCTTTCCTTGCTTCTGCACTGCGACCCATAGAAGAAATGACCAGATAGGAACCTTCGTAGAACACCACAACAAGAAGGACGACCGCTACAAACATTTCCACCCACCGTGCCAGTACCTTCGGTACATTGCGCAGTGATTCGATATCAAGATAGGTCATCAAGACACCAAGCAATATCCAAAACGGTAACGTGATACCCACAAACTGCAAATTGAAATCGATCATGTTATGGAGCATTACACCAGCAAGTCCGAGATAGATGAGGGTGCGCAGTGAAAACTTGAGAGACCCTACTTCTATACGGTCTGAAAGTAGTTGCACTGTCGCTCTGTACATCACCAAGCCTATCACCATAACAAAAAGAATGGTTGCGAGTATTCCACGTTCTACAAGAAGCTTGAGGATGACATTGTGCGGATGGTCTGATGTTGCAAGCACGCTGCTTTGCAGCTGTGGTTGAATGAATCGAAAACTATACGGGCCCCATCCAAACAGTGGTTTTTGTGAGGCTAGATTTATTGACTGAGACCAAAAGCCGAAGCGTTCTGTAACAGAACTAGACCCTTCTGCGGCAGAGAGGGTCACCTTCTCTCCTACCTGCTGGACTTCATAGAGACTGGAGCGTACCGCATTGATCGACACAAAACATGCAATGGCAATCGCACTGATTGCGATAGTCACTGGTACAATATTTCTCGTCGGAAACTGTGGCCGCGTCTTTCTGTACACAATGAACCCCCAGATACCTAGCTGAACAAGGAAGACTAAAAATCCTCCACGAGAGAATGAGAGAAACAAGCAGGCGAGGACGAGACCGACAATACCAGACCGCACCAATAGCTCTGTGCAACTGCGCAGATCTTTGGTAGAGAAACGAAAATCCCGTAGTACCCAGTACAGAACTAAAGGCCACGTAAGTAACAGGAACTGCGCCCACGCGTTCGGCCAGTAGTCTGTATGAAAACGAAAATCAAAGAACGTCCCAACAAAGCGGTTCACCGGTTGAAATACATACACCAGGATCCCTATTCCACAGGCAACAATGACGGTGATGCAAAAAATGCGGATGAGTCGCACGATGTATTTGTCTCCTTCGTCTGCATCCGAGGCTACTCGGATAATCCAGAGGAGGATCAAGCTAAGAGCACCCGTACGTAGTACTTCATCTAATCCGTAGTTACCCGTAGTCGATAGGAGAAAGGAGATAAAGGTCAGAATGATAAATCCCATCACTGCGCTCCATAGTAATACTGGCACTTCTCTATTCCCTGTGCGACGGTCGACGGTATGCGAGATGATCGTCACGACTGCAGCTACGGTAGTTAGTATCCACGTAACGTCCAAGCTCTTTCCCCCTCTCCATAGTATAGAGAGCACAAGTAGTGCTACTACTGACCATTCGCAGATGCGACGCCACTGAAAGGTCTGACGCCTGAAGGGATTGCTAAGTTGCATAGTGGATATCTTACACAGAGTTCATGAAATTTTCATCTGATGATACCTGACTACCGTTGAAATGATCGCTAGACTCTCTCCAGCTATGATTTCCGATCTATCCGTACAGCGAAAAGGTGAACTGTATGTCCTTGCATCCTGCATCATCTGGGCGATATTCCCAGCCATGACGGTCTTTCTGATTGCGACCGTTCCTCCCATAGCACTCGCAGGGCTTACGATGCTTTCTTCCTGTGTGCTGTTTGCCATTATCCTGACGGTACGCAATGGATGGAGTAGCGTTTGGAAAGGTACTGCTCTGAAGTATATTCTTGCAGGAACTGTCATCAACGGTATTGGATATCATGGGCTTGTCTTTTTTGCGATGAGTCATACGACTGCAGGCAATGCAACAATTATTTTGCAGATGGAAGTGTTCTTCGCATTCATCATTCTTTCGCTGCTGATGAAACACGAAAAGTTTCAACTCAATCACTTTTTAGGCGCAGTGCTGATGGTTCTCGGTGCTTTCATTATTCTAGGAAAACAAACATCCGGTACCTTGCAGAGTGGCGATCTTATTATTGTACTGGCCACAGCGCTGGCACCATTCGGTAATTATTTTCAACAAAGGGCTCGCAAAGAAGTCTCTGCGCAACACATTCTTATGATACGCAGTTTACTGGCGGGATCCTTCCTGCTGGTGCTGTCACGACTCCTTGGAGAGAGCTTTTCTGTGGAAGATGCATGGGGAGTTGCTCCCATGATCTTCTTGAATGGATTTTTGGTGATGGGAATCGCAAAGATCTTCTGGATAGAAGGATTCATTCGCATCCCAATTACCAAAGCAAACTCTATCGCCGCTATCGCCCCCTTCTTTGGCCTGATATTTGCGTATCTTATTTTGGGTGAAGTCCCAACACAGTGGCAACTCCTGTCTATTGTTCCCATTGTAGCTGGTGTACTGCTACTGATGAGAAAGGACCGAAAAACAGAGTAGTGGCCAAGAAGAAGACTTTAGTTTAACAAACTTACATTGTGAAGCTGTTCATTGTAATCTCTGTATAAAGATTCACGTACATCGCGCGCATGTGGTGTTAGCCATCCTATTGTCCATAGATCCAACTCGCTAGGATCCATACATTGAGCATCATTTCCACATGCTTCTTGCCACCATTGATTTATAGTAAGACCTTCGAAGGCTGAACTAAAACCATACGTAAGCCAAAGAATGTCCGACAGGGCTTTGTCTCGAGCGAGGATACGTCTGCAATGGCAAGCGGTACTATCCTGAAACAGGATTAAGTGCCTTTCTAGCTTTGCATAACTACAATCTCTTCCACTAGTATTCCTTAGGAAAGCTTGTTGCATGAATTCTCGCTTCTTTCTTTCTTGTATTATTGCATGTAAGCCACGAGCAGCTACATTGCTTGATACGATGAACGTCCCAACAGTACAGTTATCAGAAGGAGCTAGAGTAATCGGTTCATGTCCATGTATTTGTGAGGTAATCCCACCAGCTGAATTGGGTGTAATACAATTAACCCATAGCTTGTTTCGGTCTATTGCCCCCTTTAATACCCGAACAAGATCTGCATTCTCTAAAGCATCTGCCATAGGGCCATCTCTAAAAGCAGTCAGTTCTCGTAACGTAGTAAGAGGACGCTCAGGTTCCACTGTTACAATTCTTAAAGGATCTTCAAGAATACCTTCTCTTCTATTATCACAACTACAAGCCAATTCATCATACAATTCAGTGTTTGACATCAATTATAAAATACACTCTAATCATATTACTGGCAAGAGCATTTATAATGAAATGTGGTGACGAGGGGTTTTCAGGTTACTACGTAATTGGGATAGAAATGAAGCCTTTAGGGTCCTCTGCTAGAGAGCTTGTGGTGCACTAAACGTACTGAAGTTAGAACTTTGGACATTGATGTAGTATAAAATTCATCCATGATACCAGATAGGATTGACGCAGATATCCCTGAACACTGCCGGGGGCAAAGCGGCATTCTCATTACTGCCATTAATGGTATGTACCATGCAACTGGTGCGTTGCTGTGTGATTTTGATGAAACTAAAATTATACAGCGCATCAACAGAGAATACGGTAGTGAGAATGGAGAGGAAGCAAAAAAGGTCGTGGCTATTAAAGGAATATGCCTAAGTTCCGTACGAAGACTGCGAATGTTTTTGAATAACAGACCAAAGAAATCTCAGGTGGATCGAACGGATTTGCTCGTTCTTCTTTCGAAAGAGATAGAACCTGTTGTGCAAATCAAATCACAGGCCACATCCGTTTCGTAAAGCACGCACTATTTTATTACAGAACGTCGAATGGTGACGAGGGGTTTTCTGTCAAAGGTATCGCGAAGCGGAAGCTTGCTTTCGCTGGAGCGACTCCTAATAAGGGAAGGAGAGTACATGAGAGGAAACCGTAGGTTTTCTTTCATGAAACAGTGGTGACGAGGGGTTTTCTGGTTACTACATAATCTGAATAGATTTATTCAGCAGGACATTTGAGATTATGCAAGATACAGAGCTTACTATTAGCCCTAATAACTAGCATCATTGCCTCTGCCCTATTAATGCCATCATCCGGCCTAAAATATCCTGTTAGATTTCCTTGTGTATCAGTGTCACCAGTAAGAATTCCGATACTGACTAAATCACGAATTGGTTCTTTGAAGTAGTTTATGAATAGAGAATAGTGGCTTGAGTATAACCTGTTAGTCAGAAGTAGTCATTTTGGTGCCCAGGAGAAGACTCGAACTTCCACGGGATAACTCCCACACGCTTCTGAAGCGTGCGCGTCTACCATTCCGCCACCTGGGCTTAGGTCCAGTATACCCACAATTACCCTTAAACTGTTGTAAAAATGAACAACAGGTTTCTGTAGATTTTGGTTGGCACTCTGTAATTTAGAGTGCTAGTATTGGTCGTCCATACATCCAAACACTGATTCTACCCCCTTATTCTATGTCCAATCTCCCAACACTCTCCGTAAAACTCGAACCCTCAGCAGGGCACGTTGCTGTTATTCCTGATACCAGAGACGCTGTTACTGCTTCTGGAATCATCATTCCTGATACTGCATCCGATAAGAAGTCCTCTATTGGAACGGTCTACGCTGTAGGTACCGGAGAAGATAAAGATGGTATCGATGCCTCCTGCTATAAGGTAGGAGACCGCGTTATCTACGGACAGTACGCTGGAGAAGAGATCGAGCTGAAAGATGAAGAAGGCAAAACCGTAGAGGTGAAGTTCCTCTCCGCAGATTCTATTCGATCAAAAATTTCCTAATCTAGACTTTTCAAACCTTACTAACCTTACCAACCTTTCATTATGGCTAAACAAATTATATTCGGAAAAGACGCCCGAGACCAGATTCTCAAGGGTGTAACAATGCTTACAAATGCCGTGGCAGCGACCATGGGACCGAAGGGTCGAAACGTCCTTATCGAGAAAAGCTACGGTGGACCAACCGTGACCAAAGACGGTGTGACCGTTGCAAAGGAGATTGAGCTCGAAGATCCATTCGAGAACATGGGTGCACAACTCGTAAAAGAAGCTGCAACCAAAACGAACGATGCAGCAGGAGACGGAACCACCACTGCAACCGTTCTTGCACACGCAATTATGACTGAAGGTCTTAAGCACGTAAAAACTGGTGCGAACGCAATTTCTATTAAGCGAGGTATCGACAAAGCTGTTGTGGCCGTTGTAGAAGAACTCGAAAATTTAAAGAAAGATGTTGATAGTAAAGAAGAATACAAAGCGGTCGCCACCATCTCTGCACAAGATGATGAGATTGGCGACACGATTGCAGAAGTGATCGACCAAGTCGGAAACGACGGTGTCGTCACTGTCGATAAAGGACAGACCTTCGGTATCGAAAAGGAATACGTCGAAGGAATGCAGTTTGATAACGGATACATCAGTCCATACTTCATCACGGATACTTCCAGGATGGAGGCAGTGTTCGAGAGTCCTGCTATTTTGATTACGGATAAGAAGATCGGATCTATCCAAGAGATTCTTCCACTGCTTGAAAAGCTTGCACAGAGTGGAAAAAAAGAGATCGTAATCATCTGTGAAAATGTTGAAGGAGAAGCACTTGCAACATTGGTTGTGAACAAGCTCCGTGGAACATTCTCTGCACTTGCCATTAAGGCTCCTGCATTCGGAGACCGTCGTAAAGCAATCCTATCTGACATCGCAGCCCTCACTGGAGGTCGAGTGATCTCTGAAGAAGTGGGCTTAAAGCTTGAGAATGCTGATGTGGAAGATCTTGGCGCATGTGACCGTGTCATCTGCACCAAGGACAACACAACGATCGTTGGTGGTTCTGGAAACAAGAAAGACGTTGAGCTTCGCGTAAATCAGATTAAAAACGAAATTGATAGCACCAAGAGTGACTTCGATAAAGAGAAGCTCATGGAGCGTCTCGCGAAACTCACCGGAGGTGTCGCTATTATTAAGGTCGGCGCTGCTACCGAAGTAGAACAGAAAGAAAAGCAGCACCGTGTCGAAGACGCCCTCGCTGCTACTCGCGCTGCAGCGGAAGAAGGTATTCTCCCTGGTGGAGGAACTGCGTTTATTCGCGCACTCTCTGTACTGGATGATGTTAAGACTGCAAACGAGGACGAAGCTGTTGGTGTCGAAATCATCAAGGGAGCATTGGTTGCCCCTTTGCGTCACATCGCCAACAACGCTGGAGTCGATGGAGACGTTGTTATCGCTAAAGTCCTAAAGTCTAAAGGTAACGAAGGGTACAACGCTCTCACTGATACATATGAAGATCTGATGAAAGCGATGATTATCGATCCAAAGAAAGTATCCCGCTCTGCTCTGGAGTTCGCAGCATCTGTCGCTTCGATGTTCCTCACTCTCGAAGCTGCCATCACCGAAATCCCTAAAGAAGAAGATCCTGCTGCTGCAGCCGCTGCCGCAGCTGCTATGGGAGGAATGGGAGGTGGAATGGGAGGGATGATGTAATCCAGAAAGCAAACACAATAAGGATACCTAAGAAGTAGGTGTCCTTCTTGTTACATGTTCGGGCCCAAGTGATGCAAGAAGCGCTCCAGCCTCCGGAATTCTTGCTTGATCTATCAGCTCTTGAACCTCTGCTAAAACAGCAGTTCTCATATCTTTACAATTCGGTCTATCAGGATTGAAGTTTAAGTAGAGTTGCCTTTCTCGGTAGACCTCATTCATGACAAGATTTTAGCACATATAAAGGGCAGACCCCCTCCATTGACATATCTTATTTAGTAAGTATAATGCCGCGGTCCAATTCATTGTGAATTGGTTGATCCTTTTCTCTACTGCAGAAAGACGAAGTTCATGAAGCTCGAGACACGGAGAATCCTGATTGTCAGGAACGCCACGGAAGGCCCATTCATTTGGCAGCCTTACATAAACCTCTGTGTCGCCCAAGGAATGCAGGTACTCGCTACCAGTCGTATTTCCAAGAAATTGGGTGATGCAGATTCAGCAGCCGCAGCCGTTCTCCTCATTGAAGGAAGCACATCTCAGGAGAAATTGCTCCGAGGGCGAATCGAACTACAAGTTCGTAAAGGGGACTACATCATAGTCCGCTTTAACCACCTTCTCTCATGTTGCTTTCTCTGGGAAAACACTGTGCCAGGCTTCAGAAATGAAGACTGCAAGTCTATCCCAGATCGTGTTGCATAAAGGAAAACGATCGATAACCGGTGTCGCCCCCAGGGGCGGCGCTGGTTATTTTCGAAGTGGCCCAATTTCCATCAAACGAGATGGAACCACTCGAAGTTTTGTGAGTGGTACGTTAATAAATAACACTCCGAATGTTATCAGGCCTAAACTGACGAGTTGGTTTTGTGTAAGTACTTCTCCAAGAATAGAGGTTGCCATCACAATACCAATTACACGTCCCATAGCAGAAATGATACCGGCATCCATTGCCTTTACTTTACGAAGTGCACTGAAGTAGAGGAAGAACGGAATGAGGTAAGCAATAAGGGGGAGTGCAAGCACCAGCCACACATTCTGTGGAGTAGCAAGGAACTCGAGCCCACTCGAATCTTGTATGAGGATATATGCCCCAACAAGTAGTAAACTACATACCGTACGTACCATAACAATAGAATCTAAGTGACGATGCTTGATGTACTTTTTATGAATAATAGTTGTAAGGGCAGACAACATCGAAGAAGCAATCAACAGAAACGCACCTGTACTTAAACTGAGAGCCTCAACATCTTTCCAAAGAAGTACTACCATTCCAATAACAAGGAAAAATCCTCCCAGCGCCATTTGATTGGAGAACTTTTCTTTGAGGAAGTACACAGAGAAGATCACCACAAAGAGTGGTAACATACTGGTAAGCATCAGTGATTCTGTGGCTGTAACAAGACTCAATCCCTCAAAGAACATTATTGGTCCTATTACTCCTCCAATGATGGTAGAAAGCACTGTGCCATAGATGTCTTTTTTCGTCATGCCCCATCGCTCCCCTCTTTCTAAACTGATGATCTCGTGTGACATGAGTACAATGGTCATCACAAGAAGAATAACGAAGTAGAGCTGAACGGGAGTCCATCCTTGTTCATACAGCACCTTCGAAAAGATCGGCTTAGAGTTTGCCAGAACCACAGCTACCAGGAGTTGTGCAAGTCGCCAGCGTTGTACGGAATCATCTTGCTTGAATGTCATAATTGGATACTATCATAAATAACTGACTGGCTCCCGTAAGAGCCAGACAGTTATGCGATGCGACGACGGAAGCCCTTAGACTTCCAGCCACTTCAGATACGGTGTCGGATCCCATCCGTCCTTCGCACCCATTACCTGGAGCGCGGGGACGACTATGAGACCCGCCATTCCAATCATAATCCCGAGTACGAATGCAACTGGGAGGTAGAAGAGAACGGCTTTGCAGCAGAGAAAGGCTGCAGAAGGTAGACCGAGAATCTGTTTCGACATGACGGGGGTCCTTCCTTGAGGGAGACACGGACTCTGAATGAGCGGGGAAATGTGTGGTCACACCAACCACAATGGACGATATTTACAGTAATCCAACCTAGAAATCAAGGGCCTAAGAGGCCACTTTTGCCTAGGGTAAGCCACTTACTAAATGCTTTAAAATTGCGATTTGACAGAGAATTTGTAGAGGATTAGCATACCCCTACCCCCTACCCCTAGTAACATCCTCCCCGATCATAAGAAAAAAGCACTGGCCGCACTTAAAAGACTTAATGGATTAAGTGCAAAGCTCGAACAGATGATCGAGGATGACGAGTACTGTCCAAAGCTCTTACAAATAGCACTCGCTATGAAAGGGCACATGGAACATGTGCAGGGTCAGGTATTAGAATCTCACCTTAAAACCTGTGCCAGTAAAAACCTTGGCACAGCAAAAGAGGAACAATTTATCGATGAACTTGTTAAAGTCATCGGTCTTTCTACCCGTTAACTTTTTTTATCATGAACGCTCAAATGAAAATGGCAGCACCTGCCCTCATCATCGTAGGACTCATTATGATGTTTGGTCCTGCACTTATGAACACTAACCAAGAGGCTACTAACGACCCACCTACAGCGCAGGCACCAAAGAAGCCAAAGCCGACTCCTACTCCTGCAGTGAAAGCACCGACTCCGACTCCAACGCCAACTCCTACACCTGAACCAGAGCCAGAGCCAGAGCCTACTCCGACTCCGACGCCTACTCCTTCTAAGCCTCGTATGATTATGTTGCACACAAGCAACTGGGCATTTTCACCAAATAGTATTGTTCTGAAGAAAGGTGAAGATGTTTCTGTACACCTTATGGGTATGGAAGGAAACCACGGTATTGCTATCCCTGGTCTTGGTATTAACGAACGCATGGATCAAGGCAGCATGAAAATGGTAAAGATCCCTACTGACAAAACTGGAACGTTTGAATTCTTCTGTAATACACAATGTGGTATTGGCCACAGTGACATGCAGGGAACTATTATTATTGAGTAATATCTTCATGAAAAAACTTAGCCCTCAATTGCTAGCACGTACCATCGCAACTTCCCTCTTTATCGCTGTTGCAGCTGGCACGTGGGATGCATGGTGGCACGGAGCAGTTGGACGTGAGTCTTTTCTAGAACCACCCCATTTACTTCTTTATGCTGGAACTGCGGTCGCCATTGCTCTTGGGATGCTTGGATGGCGCATGACCAAAGAAAAGATATGGAAGAGGCTCGCATTGGTCCTTCTACTCGTACCAGTGTCTGCACCCTTTGATGAGATCTGGCACCAGATATATGGGTACGAGGATCTCTCGAGTATATGGGTGATATGGAGCCCACCCCATCTCCTACTGATTGGTGCCATCATTGCCTCACTCGCCATGCTGCTTCCAGTCCTTATGAAAGACGAAGACCCTATGGCGAAGCGCCTCTTCGGTGCACTGACGTTTGCATCCATTCTCAACCTGGCAATGATTCTCCCAGGCCCTTTAGAACCCACAGGTGGCTGGGCACTATTGGGATTTTGGGGTGCCGGTGGCGTAGCAGTCGCTTATGTTCTTATTCTGCTTTTAGCACAAAAATGGATACCGGGAATCGCAGCTGCGACGCTGACTGCCATGTCATTTATCGTTCTCTATTCCATCGCATTTGGAAATGAAGTTGCAGAAGACATCGTTCTTACCCCTCATGATCATGCCCCTTCCTTCTTGATAGTGTTTGCGTTTCTCATTCCGGCAGTCTTGCTGGATCTAATGAAGCAGCAACCAGCGTGGTTGCGTGGTGCAATTACAGGAGCATTGTGGGCCGCTATACTCTACGGGTTTTCCTCTGCATTCTTCGCACCACAATTCCAGTACGCACTATCCGACACGTACGTTGCCGTTGCCGCTAGTGGTATCGGAGGTGTATGTGCTGCTCTACTTACAACAGTATTTTCTCCCCACACAACATGAATAAATTTTCGATTGTTCTTCTCTCGCTTCTCTTTACCGCCTGCGCCGCCGGTACAGGTACTACAAACCCTCCTGCTGATGCTTCGCAGAGTGAATTGAATATGGCTGAGATGATGGGTATTACGGTAGAGGAACTGCGTAAACAAACTCCTGAGGAGCACATGAAGATGATGAAGAACATGATGAATATGAAAGATTCAAATGCAGTAGAACCTACCGCCAATGCAGAAGTAAAAGCAGTGTATGACTCGCTGTCTCCACAAGCACAGGGACTGTACTTCAAGCAAAGTAAAAAGCTTACACAGCCCGTAGCTGCACGCATTGTAGAACTCGATGAAAAGACAATTGGATGCTTTGGTCCTTCACAGGTGCTCAGCATGTCTACGGATGATAAAAATCTTGGTGGACAATGTTGTGGAGCACTGACAGATATCACCGCCTACCGCATTCAACTAGAAACCATAGAACATTTTATAGTAGAGAATGGCGGAAGAGACATTATCCCTGCAGACCCTTACGACCTTACCGTAGAAGTCTCTCAACAATTAACGCAGATTGATAAAGACATCACGCTATCATCGGAGCAGCAAATGACGTTTGATAATGCAGTCGCCATGTCGCATCATGGAGGGCCATGCTGTTGTAAATGCTGGAAGTGGTTTGTGATGTCAGGGCTTGCCAAAAACCTTATTGTAGAAGAGAAGTGGAATCAAAATCAGATAGCAGAGCTTTGGGACATCAGTAGCTCATGTGGACATGCGGAAGACACTGATATGCACGCACACTACAGCTGATGAAATTCTCTCTCCTATTGATTTCCGTGCTTTTCCTCTCTGGATGCCAAAGTATTCCAGAGGCTAAGCCTTCTACCGTGCTGGAAGTCTCTGATGGGGATACGATTGAGATCAACCCAACGATTGTCAATAAGACCATCAATGGAAAACGTTTCAAGATGTATGGATACAACGGACAAATTCCTGGGCCCATGATCAAGGCGCCTCAGGGTTCTACTATTACCGTCATCAGTAAGAATCATATTGACTATGAGACAACGATTCACTGGCACGGACTGCGACTAGATAACAAGAGTGATGGTGTACCAGAACTGACCCAAGAAGTGACAAAACCTGGACAGTCACATCGCTACACACTCACCTTCCCCGACGAAGGTATCTACTGGTACCACCCACATGTGCGTGAAGACATTCAGCAAGATATGGGACTGTATGGAAATATGTTTGTAACATTAGATGACAGCTGGGGATACAATCCCGTAAACAAAGAGGAGGTTATCATTTTGGATGATCTGTTCTTGGATGAAAATGGTGAGAACGTTCCCTATGGAAAAGACCACCCTAACTTTGCCTTGATGGGACGGTTTGGAAATCTGATGCTCATCAATGGGAATACTGAATATGCAAAAGAGTATAAGAAAGGATCCGTCGTACGGTTTTACTTCACCAACGTTGCAAATGTACGCACGTTTCGACTTCATATCCCAGGCGCTCAACTGAAACTTGTCGGTTCTGATGTTGGACGCTACGAACACGATACGTTCGTAGATAACATTACTATTTCCCCTGCGGAGCGTTACATCGTTGAAGCGCTTTTTGAAGAACCGGGTGAGTACTCATTGATGCATAGCAGTCCACTTGCAGAGTTTTCACTCGGAGAATTCACGGTATCCGAAAACGCTGTACAACAATCCTTTGCGGAATCATTTAACACGCTACGGTCCTATGATGATGTGATTGCTGATATTGATGCCTTCCGAGAGGAGTTTGATCGCCCTGTGGATAAAACCCTAAAGCTGACCTTCGACATAGACGGTACCATGGTGTTGCTGCACGAAGGAATAGAAATGGAGCACGACGAAAGTGGAATCGAGTGGGAAGACAC
>CAJXJE010000006.1 GCA_913054215.1 uncultured Candidatus Peregrinibacteria bacterium
AGCCTACAGTTGAATCAGTCTTTTGTGCCCATACTATCGCTTCATCGATATCCATAAGTTCAATTATTTTCACTGCGTATTCGGCAGCGAGCTCCGGATCATAGATCTCTGAATGTGAGTACCCTCTCAGCCCCAAAAGAGCTTTCACTAAATCTTGTGCCTCCGAGAGATAGACTGACTTCGCACTTTTGTATTCGTCTGTATTGCGCAATTCGGGTGGACAGCGTCGTACACAAGCCCCAAGTCTACTCAAATTCATTTTTACGGCACGCAGGGCATCACGCACGACCGCATCTTCTCGTAGTCTCAAGCGAGCAAATATTGTAATATCATTTACTTCTTCTACAACTCTACCCATATACGACACGAAGCCTTTCTGTTCACTTTCTCTGCTAATCATGTCACTGGACCACTCTACTACTGTTCCAGGATTAGAAAACATACCACCCCGCTTGGTACGTTCACTTACCCACAGATCATCTGAATCCTCTAGATCTGATTCTACTGTCAAGCTATGAGATTTCCTACGGTTTCCTGCAAACTTGCTTGTTGTGAAACCCATCAGAGCTATATCTAATTGCTGCTGTATTTGAGTATTGAATTCTTCTGTGATAGATGGCTCTCGTGCTCGCATCGTATCCTTTGCATCGGAAAGTACTTTACTGAGATGCCGATATGTTCTCTTTAGGTCTAAGTCCTTCATGTATCGAGGATGCGAGTGTATCCTCCTAAGAAGGTACATGCCTGACGCTAGAGTAGAGCGTACTTTCAACACTAACTTTGGTGTTTGATTTGATGCTGTTTCAATTGTCATCCGATGTTCTACCGTTTCCAAAACTGATTTCAATACGTCCGTATTTACTGCGACACCATCAAATAGTTTAAACAGAATTTGTTTCAGAGGACTTTTATCCGCATGCCTCCAGAACACAGTAATATCAGAAATACGATTGTCTTTTATCACCACGTCTACACTCGGTGTTCCTTGTACTCGCTCACCATGACTCTTGTATTGAAGGGCATCAGGAAATTGCATTGCAAATGTATCACCTGTGGAAAGATAGGTACTATCGCCTCTGTTTTCTATCGTTGCATAACCTGCTTCCTTGGCTTGCTCTTCCAAAGACTTCCCTCTGAATGAGGAGTTTGGCCGTTCGTTTCTTTCTATTGGCATAGATAATTATGTGGATATTTCCTTTTTTAACTGATCAAGAGCATCGTTGTTATCTGTTGATTGCAGCGTCTTTTCTGCTCCCTGTAAAACAGGAGAAGAGCTACGCAGGAACTGTTCGATTTCTCCGAAGAACGAAGAGGGATCTTCGAGCTGCTCTATACCCTCTGCAATCCTTTGATCTTCTGTTCGCAACGTGGATAAAAGGGCATCAACACTCTCCGGAGATAGAAGAGGGAGCATCACGAGTACATCTTCTGCGAGTCTCTCATCAAGCAGGACTGAGCTACTAACCAGTCTGTAGAGCTCTGGCAATACCTCGTATAGACGCTTTTTTTGGTTAGCATTTAACTGAGAGGTCGATTCTATCAGAAATTGGATATCATTTTGTGTGTGCATAATACTATATTATACCACATATACTAATATAGACCAATGGCCTTAAACGGCTAACCTAAGCCATAAACTAGATGCTGGTACCCCGGAGAGGATTCGAACCTCTGACCTTCACCTTAGAAGGGTGCTGCTCTATCCAGCTGAGCTACCGGGGCATGGTTGATGAGTCTAATGATCAAGTGTAGCTACGAGCAAGCTTCTTATATTACGGATCGCTTTGCGATCCTATGCCAGCTGAGCTACCGGGGCAGATCATTTATATCTTATTATAGCGGAGAACAGGAAACCAGTACACTGTGCTACAATTCCCCTATGCAGCAAACCGCTCTTATTACGGGAGCATCCAGTGGGATAGGGAAAGCCTTTGCCAAGCTCTGTGCAATGCAGGGATGGGATGTAGTATTGGTGTCGCGAAATGAGGATAAACTCCGTACAGTAGCGCAGTCTCTCAATGTTCAGTGCACGATTATGCCGTGTGACCTCTCGAAGCCAGGCTCTCCAGCTGCACTGTGCAAAGAGCTCGAAAATTCCGGTGTGCAGGTTGGCATTCTTATCAACTGTGCAGGGTTTGGATCCCATGGTCCTTTTGCGAGTTTGGATCTCGAGAAAGAATTGAATATGATCGACCTCAATGTTCGAGCAGTTATTGCACTCACAGGGTTACTGTTACCAAAGATGATTGAACGCGGCAGTGGGAGAATCCTCAACGTAGCATCGACCGCAGCATTTGAACCAGGCCCATTTATGGCGACGTACTTTGCAAGCAAGGCAGCAGTACTTTCTTTTTCCGAAGCACTCTGGGCAGAAACGCGTGGGACGGGAGTCAGTGTGACGTGTCTATGTCCAGGCCCGACCAATACGAAGTTTGATGAGCGAGCAGATCTTGAAAACTCGGAACTTTTCTCAAAGAAACTCGCAAGCCCCGAAGTAGTAGCGCTTATCGGTATGAGAGCTCTTCTTGCTGGTAAACGTATACAAATAGTGGGTTTTAAGAACCAATGCATGGTACTTCTTGCAAAAATACTGCCACGAAGACTTGTTCT
This sequence comes from uncultured Candidatus Peregrinibacteria bacterium, assembly GCA_913054215.1. Taxonomy (GTDB): domain Bacteria; phylum Patescibacteriota; class Gracilibacteria; order Peribacterales; family Peribacteraceae; genus UBA2170. Next base: position 2,611 of record CAJXJE010000006.1, read on the forward strand.
AGCAGGTTCGACCGTCCTCCTTAAAAAATAGGTAGAAAAATACTCTCTGCTTGGCAATAGCACGAAAAACAGGTAGGATTTGGCCGATGTCAAAAGGAAAACGCGTCATGATCAAACTTTCTGGAGAGCTCTTCGCTCGGAAAGATGGATTTGGTTTACATCACGAAAGCCTCGACGAAGTTGCCAAGAGTATTATAGAGGTAGTAGATGCGGGATTTGAAGTAGTGGTTGTTGTTGGAGGAGGAAACATTTGGCGCTTTCGCGATACACAAGACAGTGGAATCGAGAGAGTGTCCTCTGACGCTATTGGGATGCTCGCAACCATAATGAATGCAGTTGGATTACAATCTGCTCTTGAATCTTTGGGGCAAAACACGCGTGTTTGTAGTGCTGTCGATGTACCACAACTTGCAGAACCCTATATCAAACGCAGAGCGGAGAGGCATCTAGAAAAAGGAAGAGTAGTGATCTGTGCTGGAGGAACCGGAAACCCTTACTTCACCACAGACAGTGCAGCAGCACTCCGTGCACTCGAACTCCAGTGTGACACACTGCTAAAAGCAACCAATGTCGATGGTGTCTACGACAAAGATCCAAACAAGCACAGCGATGCGGTGATGTATGACGAACTGACCTATAGCGATGCCATTAGTCAGCGACTTAATGTAATGGACTCTGCAGCATTTAGTTTATGCATGGATCAGAGTCTTCCAATTCGTGTATTCAAATTTGGTCCAGATGGTTCCTTGCTAAAAGCGGCTAAGGGTGAGAAGATCGGGACACTTGTTCACGGTTAACCCTAACTTTTATGTCTGACGCACGCATCGAAACTTTTACTAACGAAGCAGAAAAAGTGATGGCATATTTGCATGCTGAATTTTCAAAACTCCAAACTGGAAGGGCAAATGCAGCCCTTGTTGAGAATGTAGTAGTCGAAGCGTATGGCCAGAACCAAGCACTCAAGGCCATTGCGGGAGTGAGTGTGCAGGATGCAAAGACGATTGTCGTACAACCGTGGGATGCAGGAACTCTTGCAGCCGTAGAAGCAGCTCTTACAAAGGCGGATCTCGGGGTCAGTCCGGTAAATGATGGTTCTGTTATTCGGCTTACTCTCCCGCCAATGACAGAGGAGCGCAGGCAGCAACTCGTGAAGGTTGTCCATCAGCTTGCCGAAGAAGGTCGTATCTCCATTCGTCAGCAACGGCAAACCGCTCATGATGACATCAAGGATAATGAGAAAGATGAAGATGTGCGCTACACCTTGCTCGAAGAGCTCGAAAAGGCTGTTAAAGCTTCGAATGAGAAGATCGACGTCAGCAAGAAGCAGAAGGAGGAAGAAGTAATGACCGTATAAATTGATAACAGATAGTGGATAGTGGATAATACATCCATGAAAACACCAGTTATTGCCGTTGTTTCGTTTCCAGGAAATAACTGTGAGGTGGAATCCCTGCGCGCAATTCGCAATGCAGGAATGGATGCACTCTATTTTCGGTGGAATGATGATGTTTCTAGGCTACGAGACGTAGACGGGTATTTTATCCCTGGTGGTTTTAGTTACGAAGACCGAGGGCGCGCGGGAATGATTTCTGCGAGAGATCCAATCCTCGAGTTTATCAAAGAAGAAGCTGCCAAAGGCAAAGTAGTCATCGGAAACTGTAACGGAGCCCAAGTACTTATTGAGTCTGGTCTTATTCCGAATGCCGAGGGACTCAAGATGAGTTTGGCACATAACACAGTGGATGGAAAAGCAACAGGATTTTTAAGTGAGTGGATATGGGTGACTCCTAGTTGCGATGCAGATCGCTGTGCTACGAGTGACTGGAAGGGGACTATGCATATGCCCATTGCACACGGAGAAGGCAGATTTACGACGACTGATAAAGCTGTGTACGAAGAGCTTAAAAGCAATCATCAAATAGTATTTCAGTACTGCGACGAAGAGGGGAATGTATCCGAGGACGAAGCAGTGACACCAAATGGATCCGAGTATGCGATTGCGGGCCTAAGCAATCCAGAAGGAAACGTCGTTGCTCTTATGCCACACCCAGAGCGTACCCCAAATGGGGACCCGTACTTTGCTTCTGTAAAGAGGTGGATCGAGTCACACAAGGTTGATAACTCCAAAACTGTTGTAAAATCCGACAACAGTACATCTGTGAAACTTCTGAGAAGAGATCCGCAGGGAGTAGAAATCTTTATTGAAACCATCATTGTCAATAACGAGGAGCGTACAGTCGAGCAAGCCGCAAAGAGGTTACTTAGAGATATCAGCCTTAAGCAGATGAAGTATTTTTCTCTCACGGGTGATCCACAAGAAGTACTTGGTACTATCTCGCTATTCAATGCGAATAAGGAAAAAGCTGTAATCAGAAGAGGTTCGAAGTTTTTTGCATGGGATGTAGATTCTAAAAAAGAAGTCCCTCTAGAGGTTAATAAAAACCAAGTAGTGCTACTAAGACGCAATATGCCAGATACCGGAGCAGCGCATCTACAAGAGGGGAGTCAGACAGGGGTGTGTTACTTGTGCAGAGGAGTATCCGAAGAAGAAGTACTACAGTCTGATGTCTTAGAGATCTTTGGAAACCCGCACTCAAGTATTCTCGAACTTCTCTAATGACTGATACAAGCATCGTTCTTCTGGCGCATAACATCAGATCTTTGTGGAATGTAGGGTCGTTCTTTCGTACGTGCGATGCAATGGGTGTAGAAAAGTTATACCTAACAGGATATACCGCAACGCCTCCGCGCAGAGAAATTAGCAAGACAGGCATAGGCGCTGAGGAATGGATCGAATGGGAATACGAAGAAGATCCAAAGCGCGTAATCGAGAAACTTAAAACAGAAGGAATGAAGGTCGTTGGATTGGAATTAACAGATAGCGCAGTACAAATTTCTGAGTATGAATCACCTAAAAAAGTCTGCCTTGTACTGGGTCATGAAGTAACAGGGGTACCCGAAGATATCCTCGCACTTTGCGATGACGTAGTGTACATCCCCATGCATGGCAAAAAGGAATCACTGAACGTCTCTGTAGCAGCAGGTATCGCACTTGATCATCTACGTAACTAAACACAATCCATAGGATCGACGTCGACAACAGTGTCTGAGAGATCAATGTATTGGAGAATATCTTTTGGATTTTTTCCACGAATAAGAATATGCCACTCTTTTCCACCCCCAAAGAGGGTAGGGGCGCAACCAATAGCCAAATCCTTTGCCTTCTCAAGAAGTAAAGCATACTGTACCTCTGCACGGCTTTTAGGCTCCACTCCGCGGTAAATCAGTCGCACCATTTCTGCGATAGGCGGGTAGTCGGCGAGTCGGCGTATTTCTAGTTCTTTCGTTATAAATTCTTCTGTTTTATGGAGTGCCGCAAGCTTTATTTCGAGTGATTCTGGTCGAAATGTTTGTAATATCACTTCGCCAGGCTTTTTTCTCCCAGATCTGCCTGTGAGCTGCGTAAGCAATTGAAACGTTCGTTCACCTGCCCGGAAATGTGGTAAGCTCATGCCAACATCGGCTACTAGTACTGCAGCGAGAGTGACATTTGGTAAATCAAGCCCCTTCACAACGGATTGTGTGCCCAGCAAGATGTCTGCCTCATTGCTCAGCATTTTTTGTAGAAGCTCCCGCATCTGCTGAGGGTGTTTTAAGGTGTCGGCGTCTGCTCGTATAACGCGAGCATTTGGGAACTTTCTTCTCACGATATCTTCCACTCGCTGAGTCCCCGCTCCTATCGCCTGAAGGTTTGTACTTTCGCATCCAGGGCAAAGCTTAGGTACTTGCGCTATTGCTCCTGTGGTGTGATCTTGAAGGTAGACAGATTCCCCTCGTCTGTGAACCGTAAACGGCAGATTTGAATCGGGAGAAACAATGCGTCTTCTACAGTCGAGGCACATCATCGATGTAGCAACTCCTCGTCGGTTTAAAAACAGTATCGACTGTTCCCGTTTTTTCAGTCGATCCTCAATCGCATCAAGCAAGGTATTGGAAAATGGATAAGAATCACCAAAGTTTACCTGTGCAAGATCAACGACCTTGACGAGTGGCATTACCGCATCTCCATAGCGATCATCTAGTCGTGCGAGTGTGTACTCATCAGATGTTGCACGGTGCCATGCCTCTAAAGATGGAGTCGCAGTACCAAGTACAAGCTTCGCACCGAACTCTTTACAGAGTACTGCAGCAGTTTCGCGTGTGTGGTAGCGTGGTGTTTGCTCATTTTTGTAGGTCCACTCGTGTTCTTCATCTATAATGATCAGTCCGAGATCTGTAACAGGGGCAAAGAGCGCAGAACGAGAACCGATAACCAGTTTTACGTCACCAAAGCGGACGCGTTTCCACTCATTTCTTTTCTGCGCAGAAGTTAGTCTGCTATGGAGCATGGCGACTGCATTTGCACCAAGGAGATGCGTAAACCTCTGAATGTTCGCTTCTGTAAGAAGTATCTCGGGGACAAGTAATATGGATTGCTTTCCGGCCTCCACAGCATCAACAATCAATTGTGCATACACCTCTGTCTTTCCACTTCCGGTGACCCCAAAGAGAAGAGAAGGCTTTTCAGATTTTTTGATGATATCGTAGGCGATAGTTTGCTGGTCACTCAGTGTTGGAGGGTTCATCTTGATTTGTGATCGCTCACTAGTCATTGGATACTCACTAGATCGCTCCTCACAAATCACTCCAGATTCTAGAAGTGGATTGAGAGATGCTCTGCTGACCCCAAGCTCCGATCGGATCTCATCCCAAGTGGCAGCCTCTCTACTGGATAAAAAATCGATGATCCCCTGCTGTTTTGTACCGCGTACATCCTTTTTATTGGCGATCTTGTACCGTGTGATCGTTTTTGGAAGCAGTGATGCCCACGGAGGACTCGGCAAAAATACCCGCATCGCTTGCCTCAGGCTGCAGTAATAATGCTCAGCCATCCAATGCACTGTACGCATATGCGCTTGCGTGAGGAGTGGCTTTTCGTATAGCGTCTCTTGAATTTTTTTTACATCAAAATCCCCTACTGGTTTCGTCGACCCTAGTACGATGCCTTCTACAGAAGAATTTCTTAGGGGCACCTGGACAATACAGCCATCGGGGATATCTCCCTCACTCTCATAGCTTAAACCTCCCGAGATCCCAGGTGATTTCGCCGCAGTGAGAACTGTAAGTAACATAGGAAGACATCATACTTCGTAACTTTTATGATTGCCATAAGGATATGCAAAAGTTACTTTCTGGGATGTTGGGGGTGTAGCTCAGTTGGCTGTTGAGCATGGCCTTGGACATGCGAGCCATAAAAAGACGTTGGTGCTCTAGCCATCGGTGATTTTTTAGCATAACATTTGCGTCGTCGGGGTGTAGCTCAGTTGGCTAGAGTACGCGCTTTGGGAGCGTGGGGTCGGAGGTTCGAGTCCTCTCACCCCGACCACTAATACTTAGTACTTCTCCACATTCCTCTTACTCTACCGTAGTTTCTGCAGGGATTATTAAACTGGCGGATAGCAGCAATGCTTAGACAAGGATCTGGAAGGTTTTTTGCTCGCATAGTTCTGCGGATAGCATTGATACGGTCAATACCCTCTGCATCGCGAATAATCATACGGCGACTGCGGCGACCTTCTCTAAATATATCAGCATCGATCAAATTGGTACGAGAGCGAAACCTCCGCCGCTTAAGATTCTGTCTACGAATGGCATCTTGTAAGTAATTTTCTGACCGAATACGAAGGCGATTTGTTTGAGCTGCTGACCTATCAAAGTGAGCAGCATCACGAATGAGTTGCCTTGAAGCTCTCCTGTTATTAATAATTTTTTTTCGTTCATTGGAAATACAACGACGAATGAGGAATTGCCTCGGGTCGTGCCCCGTACTCTCTACATTAGAGTTAATGGAAAGGGTAGGCAGCGGGTACATCGCTTTACACTTTTCTACAGCATCATTGGTAACCATTTGCGCAGACGCAATCGGTACAAAGAGGATAATCCCGATAAAGATGAGACTCATACGCTTCATCAGGATCTTATTTTCGTCAATTTTGCTCCAGTACGCAACAAAATAAGGATGACAAAGTAATAACAAATTCTATAATACAAACATGTCACAGTATTGGTTTAAACCAAAACGATACGGCTATGGCTTTTATCCCATCAGATGGCAAGGATGGATAGCAACCTTTGGACTTTTGATGCTTGTCCTTGTTTCAGGATCTATCAACAATCTTTTTATAGAACCAGGGCCAGATAAATCACAAACACTACGATTCATACTTGATATCATTGTGCTCTCTACTCTTGCTACATTACTCTTTGAAAAAAAGATGCAGGAACCCCTAAAGTGGCGATGGGGAAAGCGCAAGTAGCTCACGGTGCTGTCAGCTGGAACTGCACACATGTGTGGCGGTTTTGTCGTGCGTAATACTTACACGTTTGAATAGCTTGTCTCCAGCGATGTAATTTTACACGCTTCTGTCTAAGAAGTATGCGTTGTTGCTCTTGTACAATAAGTCTCCGGGATCGACGATGTTCTTGCAGCAAAAACTCTCGATCTTCTAGTGGCACGTTGTGGTAGTAGGAAATACGCGTACGTTCTTGGCGTTGCATTCTGACATTCAGAGTTCGTTGCGTTTCACGCTGCTGTGAAACATGTTGCTTAGCGACTTCTGAGTAGTGAGCCATTCCTTTGTGACGTAGAAGACGGGATGCAAACTCATATTGCTGGCGAGTGTTATCAATACAGCGACGTAACTGTAGTAGTAGTGAACCGTACACAGGTTCTGTCTGCCCAAAACCTAGACGACTTCGACAATGACGCTGCAAATCCACCTGATTAGGAACCACAGCACTTGCCAAATCTATGGGAAGGCTTGGTAGCAATCCGATAGCGAGAATGGTGATAGCAATGAGTCGTTTCATAGGTTTCGTCAATAAAGGGGAGTATCGTATACTACTCTCATGCAACTCACAACTCCACTTTCTAAGGCTCTACGAACTACAAAGGGATATATAGAAGTATTGCATGAAATGGGTCTTGATACAGTAGAAGATCTACTACTGTATCTACCGAGAGCTCACGAAGATTTATCGACAATGCACACGCTCAGTTCAGCACCTCTTGATGAAAAAGTAACGATCTCAGGTATTATCGAAAAGCTTAAACTCATTCGGACCCGGAGTGGTAAGCAGATTGTAACGGGAAAATTTATGGATAGTGAAGGCACAGTGTGTGAAGTGATTTGGTTTAATCAGCCACACATCAAAAGAATGCTCCATGATGGAGAGGACGTAGTACTTACAGGCAAGATCATTGAAAGCGGCTATAAATTACAGATACAAAGTCCAACGTTTGAAAAGCAGAAGGGGACTGATCTCATCCACTCAGGGCGTCTTGTGCCGATCTATCCACAACATGACAAGATCAATACCAAGTGGCTCCGTGAAAAAATCAGCATGCTGAAAGAATGCATAGAGGACATTCGTGAGACGTTGCCGAATGAGGTAGTTGAAGAAGAGAAGTTTCCCTCAAGAGCAGAAGCGATTTACGCCATGCATTTCCCAGATGAACCTGAGCAAGTACAGCGGGCACTTGATCGGTTCGCGTTTGAAGATCTGTACGATATTCAAATTGATGCACTGGAACGAAAAAAAGAATGGCAGGGGACACGAAGTGATCTACTCAAAATCCCTATGAACGTCGACATGATCAAAGACTTTTTCACCTCACTCAAATTTACACCTACAGATAGCCAAAAAGTAGCCATTTTCGAGCTACTAACCGACATGGAGAAAGATGTCCCTATGTCGAGACTCCTCGAAGGAGATGTGGGTTCTGGAAAAACACTTGTAGCCACTGCAGTAATTGCCAATGTTATTGAGCACGGTGGTCAATGTGCGTTTATGGTGCCAACGGAAGTATTGGCGAGACAGCACACAGAATCTATCGGTAAAACACTCGTTGCTTTTTACAACTACTGCCAAAAAGCTGGAATTGATATGCCATGTCCAAGAGTTGCACTTCTGACGGGCTCTGTTCCAAAAGCCCAAGCGGAAGATATTCGCAATAATATAGAAGCGGGCAACTTCGATCTTATTATTGGGACACATGCTCTCATTGAAGACAAAGTGCAGTTTAAAAATCTGAGACTCGTAATTGTAGATGAGCAGCACCGCTTTGGTGTCACTCAGCGCGAGAGGCTCAAGAGCAAAGGGAGCCCGCACTTTCTGAGCATGACAGCAACGCCGATTCCAAGAACATTGGCACTCACTGCATACGGACATCATGATCTTTCTGTTCTTTTGGAAAAGCCGGGGAACCGCCAGCCAATCCAGACAAAAGTGGTGTCACCAGCAGACAGAAAAACTGTAGAGCTCTTTATCGACAAAGAGCTCGAGCTGGGGAGACAGGCCTTTGTCATTTGTCCCCTAATTAAAGAATCAACGAAAGAGGATTTTATGGAAGTCAAAAATGTTGAGGCAGAGAGAAAGCGTCTGGATGAAAGTTTTAGCCACAGGCGCATCGCTTCGCTACATGGAAAGATGACGCCTCAAGAAAAAGAGAGCGTTATGCGTGCGTTTAAACAACGTGAATATGACATTCTTGTTTCTACTTCTGTGATCGAAGTAGGGATCGATATTCCAAATTCTACAATTATTGTGATAGAAGGTGCTGAGCGATTTGGACTATCGCAACTCCATCAGTTTCGAGGACGTGTAGGACGCTCCGATGTAAAGAGTTATTGCTTCCTGTTTACCACAAATCCCCAGCAAGCGCGTAGTGCGAGACTTAAAGCTATGGAAAAACATGATTCTGGATTTCATCTTGCAGAGATAGATTTGAAGCTGCGAGGACCAGGGGAAATGTTTGGATTACGTCAGAGTGGAATACCAGAGATTTCTGTCGCAAGCCTAATGAACCCGGAACTTGTGATGAAAGCGCGAAAAGCAGCGCAGAAGTATCTTAAACTTGTTTAAGAAAACCCAAAATGCGCTTTTATCAGTGATCTATGGCTGGTAGACTCTCTTCGAACGTTCTAACACTCATTATGACTGACCCTGCAAATCCACCAGCAGGCGGAAATCCGCCTCCCCCACCTCCTCCAGCAGGAGGACAAGACCCAGCAGCAACTCCAGCTCCAGATGGGCCACCGCCGCCTCGTCCTGGTGAATCTGTACCTCAGGGTGGATTGGATCCAACACAAGTATTTGCAGCCCCTCCACCACCTCCGCCTCCACCTCCACAAGACG
>CAJXJE010000007.1 GCA_913054215.1 uncultured Candidatus Peregrinibacteria bacterium
TTGCTGAGAGCATTATTGACAACACGATAGTCCCCAATACCAAATGTTGTGTTGGGGGCACATCCTTTACTTTTGACCTCATCAAGATCGTCATCTCCTCTTCGTGTTTGAATAGAGCCAGCACACAGAGCAAGTACATGTACACCTCGTTTAATGCGTTCTACGAGTAGTTCGTTAATTCCCAAATCTCTTTGACGTTCATATTGAATTTTGTGCCATCCCCCAGGAAAGACTACCGCATCACCCTTTGTATGCTCTAATTGCTTTGCATTCTCTACCAGAACGACTTCTACATTGAGGCCACCTATGTGTTGCGATGCACGAAGAAGTGCGGTGGCGTCTTCGCGGGCGCTTCCTTGCACATTTAATACCGCAACGCGAAATGTATGCTCCGGATTCTCTACATTAAAAGGATTGTCGAGTTGCCTTCCAGTTTTCCTTTTTTGCATTTTTGCCAAACTGAGTTTTGCTAAATGAGTAGCAGCTTCTATGGAAGGTGTTTCTGTACAAATAAGGGTATCCACCTCTGGGTGGCCATTTGCTTCCATTAGTGATATCAACGTGCTTGTGTCCCCTTTTATAGCAATAAATGGCCTAGAAAGTAGCTGAGGATTTTTCTGTGTCTCTAAAAATTGCTCCCATTGTTTGTGTGTCTTTTGTACATCATTCATCTTTTCTAGTATCACTCCTTGAGTTACACCTTTGGCCATTAACGCAAAGAACTCCTGATTTATCTTTCTACCTTTTCCTTGAGGTACTTCGGTAAAGATAGGTAAATCTAATGCACGACGCATACTTTCATCACCTCCAGCCAATGCATGTGTTTGTGAATCTTGAAAATGCTGTAGATCTTCTATGCTTACCAATCCAAATAATCGTGGTACAGCATCTGTTCTATGGGCGTCTGTATACTCTTCAGCCCATCCCCAGAAATGGGATTGCGACGCTTTATTGTACTCTATAACAGGAAGTGTCCGGGGGTTCTCTAGCTCCCGTTTTCGTAGATCACTCGAAACACCACTACGAATAATATGTGCGGTAACTCCCAATGTATCCAACACCCTTTCATCATCAGCTTTCCTCGGTTGCACTGGTAGCATTGTTGTCCCACCATGACGCCCTGCTGTGCAGAGAGCATCGAGTCTTTTGCCAGTCATTTGATGTTCATTGTCCATAGATTCATGTACGAATGTCGCCATTCACTCTAGGTCAGAGGTGCGCAGATGCGCATTTCCCATGATGAATTACGGGACAGGTATATTATGGTATAATTCTATTTATGTCAAAAGAGATAAAGGAGTTTCCCCATGAGAGAAGGGTAAAAAATGGTACTATTTCCTTATGAAAGACGATATACGACTATTATTGAACGAATGTTCCAGATTCAATAAGAAGGATCAGAAGCGTATAGAAGGTGCTATAAAAATAGCGCAAAAAGCACACGAAGGACAGACAAGAAAATCTGATGGAAGACCGTATTTTATGCATCCACTAGCGGTTGCTCAGCTTCTTGTTGAGTGGGGGGCAGATGCCGATACGATTATTACTGGTCTTCTACACGACACCGTAGAGGACACTTCTATTAAACTCTCTGATATCAAAAAAGAGTTTGGACCAACGGTAACTTTTCTGGTTGAAGGAGTGACAAAATTTAACAAAGCGGACTTTGAAGGTAAACTGTTGCTTTCTGGAGACGTGGAAACATTGCGACGATTATTTGAAGTGATGCGTAAAGATATTCGTGTTGTCATTATTAAAATTGCGGACCGATTGCATAACCTTCGAACCATCGAGGGCTTACCCAAAGAGCGCCGTGTAACATTCTCAAAAGAGAGTTTAGATATCTATTATAAGATAGCATTTCACTTAGGTATGGGAGAAGTCTGTAGGGAGATTACGGATATCTCTGTTCCGTATGTGTATCCGGAAAAGGCAGCGATACGTAAGAAGTATCGCAAGGAGCAAAAAAAAATTGTTTGCTCTGCAGTAAAGGACATAGAGAAGTTGCTCCAAAAGGAGATGAAGAAAGGCAGTATCCTTGAGGCTCTCTGTGTAGAGAGTTCCCAAGATTTACCGCGACTCAATAAGGATGATGAGTCTGCAGACAGAGCATACTACTGTGTGATTATTACTAATACTGAAGACAGTTGCTATAACACCTTTAAGACATTGCATGAATTCTTCCGACCTGTGCGAAGAAAGTTTCATGACTATATAGCTTCCCCGCCAGAGTCGGGTTACAGAAGTTTGCATACAACGATTATTGGACCACATGACAAGTCGATTCAGATTCGCATACGCACGCAAAAAATGCATGAAATGAATAATTTCGGAGTGTTGCTTTCTGCGTTCGGAGAGCAAGAAGAGAAAGACGACGTGCAAGCATTTTCATGGTTACAGCGTTCTGCAGATCTTGATAGAACTACCCGTGAAAGTAGTGAAGCATTTTGGGAAGCGATGCAAACAGATATTTTCAAGAAGTCTATGCAGGTGACCGTTGACGGAGAGGGAGTCTCTTTGCCCTTAGAATCGACAGCATTGGATGCCGCATATTTTCATCTAGGACAAAAAGCACATAAGATCAAAAGTATTACTGTAAACGGGAGAGAAACAGAGCTTTCTCTGATTCTTAGCGAAGATGATGTTATAGAAACTTCTGTAGCAAAAGAGGTTCTAGTTCAATTTTCTTGGCTCGATCTTGTCGTGACAAAATATGCACGCAATCACATAACCGAAGCACTGAAGGAATTTGATCGTGAAGAACGATTTAATTTGGGACAAGAACTCCTCCAAAAAGAGCTGGATCATTTTCAAAAAATATTGGTTGGTGAAATCCATAGACACCATCAAAAGGCTATTGCAGAGCATTTTAAGAGAGATACGTTCGAAGAGGTGATCGTGATGATTGGGGAAGGAGTCATACAGCCCAGTGAGCTAACTGCACTGATACACAAGCAGACGAAAAAGAGTCAGGAGAAATCGTATAAATTTAGATTATTGCTGCATGTTTCCGATAATCATCGTGATGATATTATCCCTCAAATTGCAACAATTGCACGATTGCATGATGTATTTATCGGAAATATTTATATGAGCGCAGAATCAAAGCACGGACTCATTGTTATGAGGTTGCGTGGTAAATCTCTTCACAAACATTCATATGCTAGCTTCCTCTCTGCTCTCGAGAGGAATAGTTGGATCTCTCGGTTACAGACGATGATTTCTATCCGGCAAAAATTCACCATGATGGCGATGTGCTCCTTTGCATTTGTCATACTTTTTGTAGAGTTCATGTTGTTGATAGCTTGGAAGGATTGGCTGTTAACTCTGCCGTATTTTGATATTTTATTGATTCAGATTATTCTCATTGTACCGCCTCTTATTGCAAATTTTTATGCACTGAGGATACTCAGAAACTTTGTGGTAGTGCTGCGAAACGACAAATGGTTTTTTGGGCTCTACCTATTGCTCAATGTATTCGTATGCATACTGATCACATACGCAAGTTTTATCTTAGGCGCATACAAAAATTTACTACCTCTTCTAGTCGTATTTATCTTTTTCATGTTCTACTTTATTTATCGTTTTATTGTGACAGAGCAATTAATGACAAAAGTAGAACGGTCTTCTATAAAACCTCTGACAAAAATCCAGTGGCAAAAATTGCGTCGCAAGAAGATTATTGGTTATAGCTTTAGAATGGGAGCCGTAACCATTTGGGGTATTCAACCTCTTTACCTGAAATACACGCCGGCCAATGAAGTAGATCCATTAATTCGCGTATTTCTCACGGGAATTGGTGTATTAGTTATTACAGGTATATTTATGTGTATCAAAAAGCTGATAACGAGACGTCCGAGCAAGGCTATAAAATTGCCTAAAAATATTCTATTAGCAAATATCATCATCGGATACATTCTGTTTACGTATTTTCTTAATGCCAGTCTTCAGTTTACGACAAGCACGAACTTCGCTCTTTTAAATAACTTTTCCCCAGTTCTCGCTTTGCTTGTAGCTGCCATACTATGGCGCTCTTCTATTCCCTATCTTAGAGATCCACAGAAGATGTTGTGGATTTTCCTTGTGTTCCTTATGGGATCCACGGGTGCAGCTCTGATTATTTACAATACTATGCGAGGGTCAAGCAGTGGTTCTCTCTATGGAGACACTCTAGGAATATTTGCAATGGTTGCTGATACATTCTTAGTAGTTTCTACGATCCGTTATATGAAACTTCATCAGAAAGTATCAAGTCTAATTCTTACCATATATGTATTTACCATAATTATACTTCTCCTATTGCCGCTTATGCTATGGTATTACTTCACTGGTAATCCCAATATCCTTTCTCTTACTCTTGTACCGATACTGTTCGGGCTTGGTGCGGGAATATTTACTGGTGTTGGGCAAATATTGAATTTAGAAACATTTAGGCGTGTCGATGGATTTATCGCATTCCTCATGTTTAACATTTCCATTCTTATTACCTTTGTTGTGGAAGTGTACTTCTTGGGTCAATTCAAGCCATCGTGGATCCTCATGGTAGGAGGAGGTATTATTATTGCTTCCACGATCATTGCAGAGCTTATTAATAGTCACTGCGAGAGAAAGGGGCTATAGCACAGAGAGGATATATGCCTTCACATTTCCAAAAATCTCCGAAGAGTCATCGAGAGCTTCGATATCTTCTTTGGTAAACCATTGCATGTCCTCACCTTCGTCTTCAGCGAGTACTAGCTCCTGAGCTTCATCCAAAGGGCGAGCAAGGAAGAGAAAATCGGTATGTTGGTGAGCGGGTTCGTTGCGGTCTGGGCATTCTGGAATGTTTTCCTGTAGCATCGCGATGGGGTTTTTCAGCATGTGTCCTTCTTCGGGGCAGCTGGCAAATAAGTCAATATTTGAAAATTTGAAAAACTGAAAATTTGAAAAACCGAAAAGTATTTTCAACTTTTCAACTTTGCTTTTTTTCAGCTTTTCTCCAAGTCCTAAAATTTCTACATCCAGCCCCGTTTCTTCTTTGCATTCACGCGCAGCAGTTTCTTGTGGTGTTTCATTTTCATCAACATGCCCGCCTGGCGGCATCCATCTTTGCAGTCTCTTATGCCACAGAAGAAGCGTTCGATTCTGTGAATCGACGATGAAGGCCGTTGCGGTGAAATGCTTAGTCAAACGGAAAACGGAAAGTGCAAAACGGAAAGTGCAAACGAAGTATGCTATACTTCCATTCCATTCTCCACTTTCCGTTCGCCATTTTCCACTTTTCACATGGTATTAATCAACGACAACTCATCAGTACTTGCTATCGGTGACTCCATGCCACAATTTAGCTTGCCTGCCACAGATGGTTTGACGGTGGACTCCACCAGTATTAAAGATCCTGTAGTTGCCGTAGTTTTTACCTGCAATCACTGTCCGTACGCTCAAGCATATGAAGAGCGTCTCAAGGTGATGATGGAGAAGTTTGAACAAACTCAGTTTGTTTTGATCAATAGTAATGATGCTACCGAGTATCCAGAAGACAGCTTCGAACGTATGAAGGTGAAAAAAGAAGAGGCTGGGTGGCCGTGTATGTATTGCTACGATGAATCCCAAGAAGTGGCGAAGAGTTTTGGAGCACTGTGCACACCGCACTGCTTTGTGTTTGATATCGATAGAAACCTAAAGTACAAAGGTCGTATCGACAACAATTGGGAGAATGCTGGAGAAGTCACAGAACAGAACTTACACGATGCGATTCAGGCACTAGAAGAGCACGAAGAGCCTACCAATCACGAAGAGCACGCAATTGGATGTAGCATCAAATGGAAGGCGGAGGCAGTTGTATAGTGATCAAATATTTTGATCAGTTATTTTCCCTGTAGTACTTCAATCAATAGGATTTCCGGCCAAGCAAAAAGGCGTGTTCTTGCAGTGCTTTCGCCGATTCCACGGGTAATAGCAAGTGTGCGGTCGTTTTCTAGAGGAAAGAGCCCTTGGTCAAACTGCTGTCCTAGGCTGGTAGGGAGGTTTGGAATAGGTCCAAGTCCTGGTAGGCGCATTTGTCCTCCATGCGTATGTCCGGATACTATGAGGTGAGCTGCCGTGCTCTCCTCGGTATCAATCACACTGGGGTTATGGGAGAGTAAGATGGTAAATGCATCGCTAGGGATACCACTGAGACTCTGTGAAAGATCATGGTGACCGGTCCAAAGATCATCGATGCCAGCAATGGCAACTGTTGTATTGGGCAAAGACAAGATCGTATGTTCATTGCGCAGCACTGTTATACCAAACTCCTCGAGTGTTTGCGTAATGTTCTCTCCACGGTTAGTACCGGAGTAGCGTTTCCCGGTGAGTGACTGGTATTGTCCAACGTCATGGTTTCCTAGTACAGCAAATGTACCAAGTGAGGAGTTGATATCTCCAAGTGGCAACAGTTCTCTGGGGTCTGCAGATCGAGTGAAGACAAAATCACCTGGCAGAAGTACCAGATCTGGTAGGAGGCTATTTATTCTTGTCACGACTCTTCGTAAAAATGCTTCCCCTTTATAGGGGCCGACATGCGCGTCAGAGATAACAGCGATTTTCATGGGTTCTGCTTTGGGATGGGTCACCTGCACGCGTGTGACAACAATAATCTGTGGTTCGATAAACGCGGCGTAGGTCATACTCAAAAATCCCAGAAATCCGAGCACACCCAAAGACCCAATGAGTAGCTTTTGCAGACCTCGATCACTATGTCGTTTAGCCCAGATCGTGCATGCTATCCCTCCACACAGCGTAAACGCCATGATTAAAATAATCAGAAGATCCCAGACGAAAATGTCAGAGTTCAATAAAAACATTCAAACGGAAAGTGGAAAGTGGAAAATGATCTGGACCATAGTGTAGCGTTATTTTCCGTTTTCCGTTTTCCGTTTTCCGTTCTTTAAGACTTTCTTCAAATAGTCTCCGGTAAAACTACCCTTGGTATTGGCGACCTCTTCGGGTGTTCCTTCTGCAATAATTTTTCCACCACCACTTCCACCCTCAGGGCCGATATCAATAACGTGGTCCACAGATTTTACTACATCAAGGTTGTGTTCAATAACCAACACAGTGTTTCCCTTATCGACAAGCCGTTGCAACACATCAAGCAGCTTTTGAATATCGTCAAAATGCAGTCCTGTTGTGGGTTCATCCAAAATATAAAAAGTTTTTCCTGTTGCGCGTTTCGTGAGCTCCGTCGCTAGTTTGACACGTTGTGCTTCTCCACCAGAGAGGGTGGTGGCACTTTGTCCTAAGTGAATGTACCCGAGTCCTACATCTTGCAGAGTTTGTAGTTTCTTTTTGACCGAAGGAATCGCATCAAAGAATTTGAGTGATTCATTAATCGTCATCTCCAGCACATCAGCGATCGTCTTTCCTTTGTAGGTAATTTCGAGAGTCTCTCTGTTATACCGGCGAGCTTTACAGGCTTCGCAGGTGACAAATACATCCGGGAGAAAGTGCATTTCTATACGCTTGAGTCCATCTCCTTCACATTCTTCGCAGCGTCCACCTTTGACATTAAAACTAAAGCGACCTGCCTTGTATCCACGGAGCTTAGCTTCCGGTGATGCTGCAAACATATCGCGAACATCCGTAAACACTCCGGTGTACGTAGCAGGATTACTGCGTGGTGTTCTTCCGATAGGGGATTGGTCGATAACAATCGCTTTATCCAACGCTTCAAGTCCAGTGATGTTTCCGACATTCTGCGGTTTGGATTTGGCTTTATTCAACATTCTCTGTAGCTCCGGCCCGAGTATTCCATGAATCAAACTAGATTTACCAGAACCAGAAACCCCCGTAACCCCAATGAAGGTTCCCAGAGGAATGGAAACATCAATGTGTTGCAGATTGTGATGATGTGCATCTGTAATATTAATAGTCTTTCCGTTTCCCTTACGTCGCTTATCAGGAATAGGAATCGATTTCTTTCCACTTAAGTATTGTCCGGTGACAGATTTAGGATTTTTGATCAGCTCAGCAGGCGTACCATGTGCAACAATAGAGCCACCGTACTTACCAGCACCTGGGCCGATTTCTAGAAGGTAGTCGGCAGATTGAATAGTTTCTTCATCATGCTCAACAACTATTACAGTATTACCGAGGTCGCGGAGATTATTGAGCGTAGCAATGAGCCGCGCGTTATCCCGTTGGTGCAGCCCGATACTAGGTTCATCCAAGACATAGAGTACTCCTTGCAATGCAGAACCAATTTGTGTTGCGAGTCTGATACGTTGTGCTTCTCCACCGGACAGTGTTGCTGCACTTCGTGAGAGTGTGAGGTAGGTGAGTCCTACATTTTCGAGGAACGATAATCTACAGATCACTTCCTTGAGTACTTTTTTGACGATGGTGTACTCGTACTGTGTCAGTACGTTGATATCCTTCATAGGCACATCACCTTTGATGCGGTCATCTTTGGGTGTGAGAGCTACAAAGAATTGCTTTGCCTCATCAATACTCATATCGGTTGCATCGACAATGTTCATGTGCCCTACTTTCACAGCAAGGATTTCTTTCTTTAGACGACGCCCCTTACAGTCGTTGCACGGGAGCTCCAGCATGTAGCCTTCTATTTGACTACGCATGTAGCTACTGTCGGTTTCTCGGTGACGACGTTCAAGATTCGGAACCACTCCTTCATATGTTGTTTGATATTCTCCTTCAAATTTATTGGAGTCCCAACTCACACTCAATTCCTCATCACATCCATTCAAAATAAGCTCGCGGGTTTCTTCTGGAAGCTTGTTCCACGGCTTGTGGAGATCAATGTTTTTCTTCTTAGCCAGCGCCTCAAGTATTTTCATCATAAAGCCCATGCGGCTAGCGGACGTTGCCCACGGATGAATAGCACCTTCGGCAATCGAAAGTTTAATGTTTGGTATAATACTGGATTCTTCTACTTGTAAAATAGAACCAAGCCCATGACAGGTTTCACACGCTCCATGTGGGGAGTTAAAGGAGAAGCTGCGCGGTTCGATAACGGGAATGGTGCATTCGGGGTGCTTGTGACAGACGTAGTCTTCAGAAAACTGATGGATATCATTGGTATCTGCATTCATCACCATCATGAGTCCACTACCTTTTTTGAGTGCAAGTTCCACAGAATCTGCAAGACGTGTGCGGTTGGGATTCGTGTCACCATCTTTTGGTTCAAGATCGCGTATGATCATACGGTCGACCACGATTTCGATATCGTGTGATTTCTTTGGATCCAACTCCACTTCCTCGTCGACAGTGACAATATCTCCATCAATGCGCATACGAACGAATCCTTCTCGACGAATAGAATCAATAATCTTTACGTGTTGCCCTTTTCTCCCTCGTATCATTGGTGCTAGGAGGAAAATCTTCATGCCATCTTCCATATCAGCAATAATATCGACAATTTGACTGGAGGTTTGCTTGGTGAGTTCTCCATTGCAGTCTGGGCAGTGCACATGGCCCGTTTTTGCCCACAAAAGACGCATGTAATCGTAGATTTCCGTCACGGTTCCAACGGTAGAACGTGGATTCCTGGGTGCAGTCTTTTGATCGATAGAGATCGCAGGGCTCAAGCCCTCAATACTATCGACTTCTGGCTTTTCCATTTGCGAGATGAATTGGCGAGCGTATGCAGAAAGGGATTCTACGTATCGGCGTTGTCCTTCGGCGAAAATGGTATCAAACGCAAGAGAGGACTTACCAGAGCCTGAAAGCCCGGTCACGACCGTCAGTTTATTGCGAGGGATTTCTACGTCTATACCCTTCAGATTATGCATTCTGGCGCCTTTTACGATTATTTTTTCCATACAAAAATGTGATATATATAAAAAAGCCGTCCGTTTGGGGGACCGCTCCGACAGCTAAGTTTAGCAAGAAAAACACCTTCTGTCTAGGGTAAGAGAGTGAATATGTATACTAGTACTGATGGATATATCCCTCGATACAACGCTAGAGACTGAGAGATGCACGCTGAGATGTGTTTCAGATGCTGATGTGGAATGCGTATGGACAGCCTCAAGAGTTCCTGGTTTTACTGATGGGATGACGTGGGATCCTGCTGAGACAAAAGAGGAAATTATAGAAATAACGAAGCAATGCATCGAGCGATGGAAACATGAGGATGATTTCTGCTTCTCTCTTTGCCTGCAAGAATCTGGTGAATGCATAGGTCGTATAGTTATACGCAAGAAAGAAGGAGATGGTCTGTGGAATATTGGTTACTGGATGCATCATGATTTTCAAGGCAAGGGCTATATGACAGAGGCAGTCCTCGCAATTGTTGAATGGGGGTTTACCGTATTGCAGGCGCAGACAATTACCAGTGAGCATGCATCATGGAACGAAGCGAGCGGCAAGGTCCTTCTACGAGCGGGATTTACACATATTGGGCATCTACCCTGTGGTTTTATAAAGCATGGGAAAGAAATTCCTGAGGAGGAATATGCTATGGCAAGAGAACAATGGGGTGAAAAATTATGATTGCAGTTGTAGTTTCTTTTCGATACGACTGATGCGTTTGGGTAGAAATTCAAGTTCTATGTCATCAAGGCGCCCGTCTATGTTTCCTAATGCCGTACTTTGCCAGACCAATTTTTGGTCAATACCATCTAATCGAACATCAATACTATCGATACGCGTATGTACCTTTCGAAATTCCTTTCGAAATTCACCTGCATGTACTTGCATCTGATTGATTACATCGATGAGGGTAATGTCGTTTGTCATGGGTCGTAAAGAATAAATGATCTATGGCCAATGAACAATGATCAAAATATCTCTCATACATATAGATTCGATCATTTCGCTTGCATAAGGGCAATAACCAGTTCCAAAATGTTATGGAACCACTCCAGAAACTTCCAAATCTTCTACAAACTACACACTACAAACTATAAACTAGCCCTGTGTTTACCGGTATCATTGAAGCAACGGCTCCACTACTAGCCAAAACGGATCACCAGCTGATTATTGCCCGTCCAGAGTCTTTTGCAGACTTTCTGATAGGGGCAAGCATTGCGGTATCTGGCGTATGCCTTTCGATTACCTCTTTTGATGAGCGGTCCATGACCTTTGATGTAGTAGAAGAAACCTGGAAAAAGTCGAAGCTCGGATCTCTTGAAGTAGGGGATCTCGTTAACCTTGAACAAGCGTGTTTGGCAGACACACGTCTCGATGGGCATGTTGTGCAGGGGCATTGCGAAGGAGTGGGAGAGTGTATTTCCTGTGAGGATGGTGTTTTACTTTTGACAGCACCTGAAGAGTTGAATAAATTTTTTGTACAAAAGGGATCCATAGCCTTAGATGGAGTGTCACTGACGATTGCAGATAGGAAGGATGGTACTATCAGTATTGCTCTTGTTCCGCTCACGTTAGAGAATACAACTCTCGGATCTCTACCAACCGGTGATCCTATCAATATAGAAACCGATACAGTCGGACGTTATCTTTACGCTTTCACTCATGAAGAAACTGCCCTCCAAAAATGATATTCAAGAA
>CAJXJE010000008.1 GCA_913054215.1 uncultured Candidatus Peregrinibacteria bacterium
ACCCATATAGCCTTTGGCACCAAAAATAAGGACTTTCACGCGCACGAGTATAACCTAGCGCTTTCACATAAGCCAACAATAAGGTATTATAGCAACAATGGTTCGCAGAAGACGTCGCAAGTACCGCCGCAGGCGAAAGAAGAAGAATGCTCTCAATCTCGCGCCCGAAACGCAGAGACTTGTTTCTGGCACGGGGCAGATCACTGCAGGAATATTGCTCTATCTGGTATTACACAAAGATGCAGGAATAGTGGGCGACAGTATGGGCACCGCAATGACGTTTTTCTTTGGCGCATGGAGTGGCATCTTCCCCGCATTCTTGATTATCTCAGGACTACTGCATTGGTTTGCCAGAGAGACACGATTTGAAACCAAGCGTTCGGTAGGTCTGGTGCTCTGCCTGCTCTCTTTTCTTGGAATAGTGCATATTGGTGCTCCCTTGGAACAGATCGCATCCAATAGAGATCAACTCGCCGGTTCCGTTGGGTTTATGATGAGCCTTCCGTTTCTCGTCTTTACGAGTAGGGCCGTTGGCTACACCGTATTAACTGCAATATTTATTTCTGGTCTCTTTATTGCCTTCGAGCCAGACTTTGGAGGGATATGGGATTGGATGGCCAGCATGATCAAGCCAAAAAAGAAGCGTCGTCGCAAGAAAGTGGTAGATGAAGAAGATGAGTATGAGGAAGATGAAGAAGAAGAAGAAGAGTACGAGGAGGATGAGGATGATGACCTTATAGAGGAAGACCAAGAGGAACCAGAGTTGAATATTGTTCGTCCAGTATTTGCGCAAAACTCCATAAAGAACCGTACGAAAAAAGTACTAAGCAAGAAGATAAAAGATACATTACAGATGAAAGACACCCGCTTTGAAGAGTGGACATTCCCCGGATACGACCTCCTCGACAGTGCGCATTCAGAACTGAAGGTGAATGATGCAGAACTGAAATCACAAGCGAAGCTTATAGAAGAGAAGCTCGAAGAGTTTGATATTGATGTCACTATGCGTGACGCACACCCCGGACCAACTGTGACTCAGTTTACACTGAAACCTGCTGAGGGCGTGAAGCTCAGTAAGATTGCCTCACTCAAAGATGACCTTGCCTTGGCGCTGGCTGCGCCCAGCCTTCGTATAGAAGCCCCTATTCCTGGTAAGTCTCTTGTCGGTATCGAGATGCCCAATAGTGATAGAACTCTTGTGCATCTGCGTGAGATTATGGAAAGTCCTGAATTTACAGAAAGTGACTCTCCTCTCACACTTCCACTCGGTCGTGATGTATCGGGTAAGGCCGTTGTAGCAGCCCTTAATGATATGCCGCACCTGCTGATTGCAGGAGCCACCGGTTCTGGTAAGTCTGTATGCATGAACTCATTTTTGACTTCCCTACTGTTTCAGAATGCACCACATGAACTGAAACTGATCTTGATTGACCCGAAACGCGTGGAACTTATGCCCTACGATGGTATTCCGCATCTGCTTACTCCAGTAATTACCGAAGCAGAACGTGCTCTGCAAGCTCTGCGATGGGCCGTTGCAGAAATGGGTCGCAGGCTGCATAGATTCTCCGAGGCAGGTGTCCGTAATCTTGATGAATTTAACGACCAACAAAAAGAGGAGGAGCATGTCTTGCCGCGTGTCGTCATTGTCATTGATGAGCTGGCAGACTTGATGATGCGACAGTACCGAAGAGATACAGAAACCATGGTCGCGCGTATTGCGCAGATGGCTAGAGCTACGGGTATGCATCTGATCATCGCAACACAACGCCCGAGTGTGGATGTTATTACGGGACTGATTAAAGCAAACATCCCCACACGTATCGCCTTCCGTACGGTTTCTGCTGTAGACTCTCGCACCATTCTCGATAGCGTTGGTGCAGAGGATCTCCTGGGCAGAGGAGATATGCTCTACATGACTGCAGAGACATCAAGCCCTGTACGTATACAGGGAATCCTCGTCACCAGTAAAGAAGTGGAGCGTATCATCAACAGCGTAAAGATTGCTGGAGGTGGAAAGGTAACAGAGCAAATAGAAATGGAAGAAGAACGAACGGGCGGTGGAACTAATGGGTATATTGACCTAGATGCTGATGATAACGGAGGAGATGATATGTTCTTCGAAGCTGTCCGCGTCGTACAGGAGACTGGAAAAGCATCCGCGAGTCTTTTGCAGAGGCAGCTGAAGGTTGGGTATGCCCGAGCTGCAAGACTTCTGGATATCATGGAAGACCGAGGGCTTATAGGACCTAGCAATGGTGCTAAAGCGCGTGAAGTGTATATAGATAAAGTGGAAAGTTGATAGTGGATAGTGGATAATGCTCGTATGCAACTTCTGATTGGAACAGGTAATCGAGGTAAATTTATTGAGATCTCTGAAGTTCTAGAAGGGATTGGTCTTGAACTCCTGAGTCCTAAGGATTTGAAGATTGCAATTGACCCCGAAGAAACAGGATCGACCTTTGCTGAAAATGCGCTGCAGAAAGCCCGCCACTTCTTTGAACATGGCGGGTCTATGCCCACGATTGCCGATGACTCTGGCATTGTCATTGATGCTCTCGAAGGAGAACTCGGTATTCACACACGCCGCTGGGGAGCCGGTGCCTTAGCATCAGATGAGGAGTGGATCGAGTACTTCCTCAAACGCATGGAATCCGAAGAGAACCGCGAAGCGAAGTTCGTCTGCAACCTGGCGTATATTGATATTGATGGAGAGGAGCATCACTTTGAAGGAGTGTGTAAGGGGCTCATTACACCAACGCTCGAAGCGAAGTATTTACCGGGGCTTCCCATCTCTGCCTGCTTTAAGCCGGAAGGATTTGATAGTGTGTACTCTGCTATGACAGTAAATCAGAAAAACAGTATCAGCCATCGTGGAAGAGCGGTGTCTACCTTAAAAGAGTTTATTCAATCGGTGTAAAGTCCAATGCAAGTATCTTCTGCCAGACAACTGAGATGAGCTGCGAGAGCTCTGTTCTATCGTCTTCGGAGATCTCAAAGGAGCGAGTAATGGGATCTTCTGCGCCCTCACCGACAAACTCTAAGCGGAACTCCTGAGGGTCAATCATCGAGTATCCATTGCGAATAAGGAGGTCATAGAAGACCAGTTGCCTGTAATACCCGTAGTCTACGATCTGTTTTTCGGTCTTGGGTTTTCCAGTTTTATAGTCTGTGACAATCGCTTTGCGAGAGTTTGGTTCCATCAAATCTATACGGTCGAGTTTTCCTTTTATCGGGATGTCTCCGAGATGTGTCGAAATGGGGTACTCCACCTTATGTACATTCGGGTACGGAGGCTGAAGATGCGATGCAATATACCGTTTGAGGGTTTCGTGACCGAGATGTGTCAGCCGTTCGAGTTCTTTTTTGGTGAGTAGCTCTCTGCGCACTAAGTGATCGTCGAATGTGCTCAGCATTGCATCGAGTTCCATAGGTTCTCCATCTGATATGGAATCTGCCCACTTTGCCAAAACGTGGTGTACGGCATTTCCATACGCGAAGTGTGGCTCTTTTGCTTGCGGCTTTTGCAGGAGATCGACTTCCAGGAACACGAGAGGATCTTCTAGGAAATGATTCAACGCTGTAGGCGAAAGGGCGAAGTGTTCTATGCGCTTTTGGAGGAACGCGGTAAACTCTGCATCGAACTCTCGCGGTGGCACAGAAAGAAGCGTCGACATCTGCTTGGGATCCTTCACTTCTGTATGTACTTCGGGCAACTCTCCAGCTTCTGCAAAGAACCCCGATGGAGACACAGTCTTCGTACTATCTCCGGTCGTAAGCTGAAGAGGACAGGTAAAGAGTAATTCCCTTTTAGCCCTAGTCATAGCGACAAAAGATACTCTCCGCTCATCCTGATTCTTCTCGAAGGTTTTTTGATCTTTCTCCCAGCCAAAGAGCAGGTCTTCGGGGATTGCAACGGATGGGGGATTACGACGCTTGTCCCAATGCCCTTCACGGAAGTTGGTAATGATGACCGTATGAAACTCTAGACCCTTACTTTTATGTGCGGTCATCATCTGCACACCAGACTCTGTAAGATGTGGAAGGTCATACGTAAGCCTCAAGTCACTATAGTTTGCATCACTGTAATACTCGATGTCATTGAGGAACACTTCGAACGTAAAGTGTGGCTGCTCGTACGCTCTGTTTTTAATCCGATCGAAAAACTCTTGGGCAGCTGCAAAATCTATCACATCGAGCAGCCCACTTTTTATATCACCCAATAGATTACAATCACGATAAATATGTTCGAGGGTCTCAACAACTGTGCGCTGATCTTTTTTGTGATGGAGATCCAGAATGATATCTCGAGCACTGATGAACGCTTCCTGTAGTCGTAAATTGAAGTCCTCGGTCTCCACAAGCAAACTACACTCAAGCAGTGTGCATTTGCGTTCTCGCTTGAGCGCGTAGAGCACCGAGAGATCTGCCGGATGACAAGAGAAGCAACTCGAAGCCAGTGCACTCGAAAGTAGATGATCGTCGCGGGGTTCATGTACTGCTTTGAGGATTGCAAGTGTGCGCTCTACTAGAGGATGCTCGAGGAGATCGAGTTTCCCAGAAAGCACGACAGGAATCTCTCTGGCTTTGAACACATCGTAGAGTGGCAGCAGTTCTCGATTGGTCTGCACAATGATAGCGATGTCATTGGGGTCGAGCCCTTCACTCAGTCTTTTGTCTACCATATCCGCAATGATCCATGGCTCTGCCATATCAGAAGCTGCAAAGTGCATCTGTGGTGGCTCACCGTCTTCTTGCAATGCTGCTACTAGATGTTTATCTAGATTCTCTATCTTTCCAACGAGTCGCTCCGTGTTTTTACTGATGAGAGACTCTGCAGCATCTAAGATCGGCTGCGTGCAACGGTAACTCTGCGTAAGCGCAATCACTGGAGCTTTTGGATAATGATCTCGAAAAGAAAGAATGTTCGTTAGATTGGCTCCCTGAAAACGATAAATTGCTTGGTCATCGTCTCCTACAACAAAGAAGTTAGGAGATTCGTCTCCTGTGGGGTCTTTTGTAAGTAAATCAATAAATGCGTACTGTGCCCCGTTTGTATCTTGAAATTCATCAACTAATACGTACTGATATCGCTCCTGAAGGCTTGCCAGAAGCCAATCTTCTTGGTCCATGGCCTCTGTCACATTCAAAATCATGTCTTCGTAGTCATATCGCCCTGAAGATTTAAGCATTTGCTGATAGAGATCGAAAATATCGATGAACTCTCTAAACTTTTTGGCAGTCAAAACGTTTCTCTGGTGGGCTTTTGTCCCTTCTTTGCTCTTTGACGCCATGACAGTGTCGTAACTGTCTGCTATTTCTAGTAATTGGGGTCTTTGCGTTACTCCTTCACGCTTTAGCTGGGAAATACGACCTAAAATATCTCTCGAACGTGTGTAGGGTGATTTTGGGTTCACCAGAACCATATCAGGAAGAAGTTGATCAATTATTTTGTTCAATGATCGATAGCGTTCCACATCACTGATCTGTGTAAGTGATGACCAGTCTTCGAAAACGGAAGGGTGGGACATAATGATATCGTTACAAAATCCATGAATGGTATTCACCGTAACACCATAGGCATCACTCCCAATCACTTCACGCAGACGACTGCGCATAGCAGTCGCACCACTCTTACTAAAAGTAAGACAGAGAACATTCCATGGATTCATTTGTGTGGACTTCAGTATTTTGGCAGTCCGTAGTGCTAAAACCTGTGTCTTACCCGTGCCAGGACCTGCAACAACCATCACCGGGCCGTCGATAGTATCGACCGCTTTTTTCTGTGCTTCATTTAACCGTGCATACTCTGCATCGAAAGTTTTTGGTCTTGGCGACACGAGTTTTTGCACAGCCTTCTTGGTGGCTTTGCCAGATGGGGATAGTGTCTTCGGAGTCACAAACGCATGCTACCAGAAGAAACCAGACAACACATCCTGCGACATGCAAAGAGTATGGTAGACAATGAATAGAGCAACTTTGCAATATTACATTTGGGATACAAGATGCTAGACTAAGCAACAACTTGCCATTTGGCATTTTTGTTTCTCCCTTCCCCACCACTGTATGAACTGCTGTAAAGCATGTCACTGGCTGATTCTGATTGGAGCCCTTAACTGGGGTCTTGTTGGTGTCGGCGACTTTGTGGGACAGAACCTAAACGTGGTTAACCTCGTTCTAGGCAGCTGGCCACAGGTGGAATCGATTATTTACGTTCTTATCGGTCTTGCGGCCGTCAAGAAACTAGTAAAAGGAGGTAGCTGCTCTACATAAGAGCGCTACTAAAAGAGAAAAAGGGTTGAGAGTTCATTCTCTTAGCTCCTTTCTCTTTTCTTACGCTGCTTTAGGGATATCCATCTCGTGTGCACAGCTATCACACTTTTGGATCTCTTTGCCTTCCTTTGTCAGACGAACAAGAGCTCCTTTGTTGCACTTAGGACATTTACTGACCGATCGTTTCATATCCTCTTCCAGCATTCGCATAAAGTCTACGTAGGATGCTCCAGACTGCCCAGACTCAGATCCTCCCATCTTTGCAGAAGACGAAAAGCCGACACGCTTAGGGCTGCTACCGTGCTCACGAATGGTCATAGAACGAGGATGGTCACGCATCTTCTGCAACACTTTTGCCTCAATCTGACGAATTCGCTCACGCGTAACACCAAACTCTTTTCCAACCTCCTCAAGAGTGTGTCCAATACCGTCTTTCAGACCAAAACGCATTTCGATGATCCTCCTCTCACGTGGAGTCAAAAACTCTAACATAGAGTGCACGTTTTCTTTACGTAGCTGACGGTTGGTAGCTTCGAATGGATTGACTGCGTCCTCATCTTCGATGAAGTCACCCAATTTACTATCTTCTTCGGAACCAACAGGAGACTCGAGAGAAATAATATCCTGACTAATCTTCTGGATGTGGCGCACTTTCTTAATATCCATCTCCATCTCTACAGCCAACTCTTCGACCGTAGGCTCGCGACCTAACTCTTGAACCAATCGACGCTGGGTGTGTGTAAGTTTGTTGATAGTTTCTACCATGTGCACAGGAATGCGAATCGTACGTGCTTGGTCTGCAATGGCACGAGTAATCGCTTGGCGAATCCACCATGTTGCATACGTAGAAAATTTAAATCCACGCTCTGGGTCAAATTTCTCCACTGCACGAAAGAGGCCGATGTTTCCTTCCTGGATAAGATCAAGGAATGACAGTCCTCGACCAATATATTTCTTGGCAATAGAAACAACTAGACGCAGGTTTGCTTCTGCAAGCTGTTGCTTGGCTGATGCATCTCCTTTACGAATACGTCTCGCAAGTTCTACCTCTTTCTTAGCATCAATCAGAGGAACACGTCCAATTTCGCTGAGGTACATACGCACAGAGTCGTTACTGATTTCGAGAAGATCAACTTCACGTTCTCGTTTACGCCTTCCTCTTTCTTCTTCGGACACCTCACGATCTTTATCTATAGCAATACCCGCTGTTGCTACCACATCCATGATGTCATCCTTTTTATCCATTGAAGACACTGTAGAAGCTTCTTCTTCATCATTTGAATCTGTATCGAGATCAACTTCATCATCATCTTCTGTAGAAGAAATATCTGACAGATCTTCTGTAGGCTCTGGAATTACCAAACCTGCCTTGTGCTTCTTTTCCCAGATGAGCGTGTCTTTGACGTCGATAACCTGAATACCAAGATCGACAAGCAAGGAATATACTTCATCGAGCAATTCAACATCCTCCTCTGCGTTGGGCACTACTGCCATAATCTCCTGATGGGTGACGTAACGCTGTTCTCGCCCTTTTTTGATCAGATGTTTAATCTCCTTGGGAAATTCTTTCAAATCGTCATCTGTTGGTTGCACGATGAATTTTCTCGGATGCGAAGCCATTGCGGGCAGTATAGGGAAAAAGACACTATATCCAAGAGAATCTTGTCAGAAAATCCTATTTTGAAGCCATCTTCGCTAGTTTAAGCACCTGTGCATACTGCAATGCAAGCTTGCCTTCTTCGGCTGTATTGCCCTCTTGGCGTGCTTCTTGGAGTCTGGAAGCAATATTGAGCTGCTTTTTCCTCAGGAAAATCCTGTTGGCAGTGACACAGTTTTTACGCATTTCACGTTCAGCAAGTGAACCACTCCAGCTGCCAAACTCAAGATGTTCACAGAATAGCATCAGAATAGATGCCCTTTCTTTGCCCTGCTCGGAAAGCGTCAACATATCGATAGTAAGTTTTTTCACATCCGGTGCATCTTTGAGAGCATTGTAGAGTGCTGCTGCAGATTCTTTTTCTGGTTCTATCAATTCTGACAGTAGAGTTTTTAGCTCTGGAAATAGTAACACTATACCAAGAGCAATTTCTGCACTCGAAAAGGCATCTGGAGATTCCTCCTGCGTGTCTTCTTCTGTCACAGGAGGAGTAATGCGGATGGTGGATTTCTCAAACTGCGCAATGTCTTGTTTGAGTTCTGTCTCCGTGGTCGAAAGCAGTCCTGCCACTTTGCCGATATAATGTCCACGCTCAACAGAAGAGGTCACTGCATTTACAAGTGGAATGAGTATTTTGAGTGCTTCGTGTTTTCCTTCGGATGACGTTACATCTCCATCGCGAAGCTTTTCAATAATCATATCAAGATACGGACGACTCCCCTCCTTCATCAATGTTTTAAATCCTTCGGGATCCGAAATTGCTGCATCATCAGGATCTTTGTGTGAAAGTGTGATGGTGTGTACGGGAAGTTCTACCTCACTACACAGTAAAAAAGACCGCTCTGCAGCTTGTTGCCCCGCTCTGTCTTGGTCCAAGCAGAGAATGACCGTTTCTGCGTAACGCTTGAGCGTTTTGACATGTTGATCTGTCAGAGCTGTTCCACTGACTGCGATGGTATTGGTAAACCCTAAACGATGACAGGCGATGACATCAAAGTATCCTTCTACGAGAATTACTTTTTTTGTGGAGCGGATAGTTTCTCGGGCTAGATCTAATCCGTATAGTACAGCAGACTTATTATACAACGGTGTATCACCAGAGTTGATATACTTCGCATCGTCCTCTCCGAGTGTACGGCCACCGAAGCCTACGATCTGTCCGTTGGCATCGAAGATCGGAAACATTAAACGATTACGAAACCGATCGTAGATCTTTTCGTTCTGGAGTTCTTTTTGGATACCAAGACTGGCATCCACTACTTCCTTTCGACTGAAACCCGTTTTGAGAAGATGTTCATACGTATCACTAAACGAATCCGGTGCGACCCCAAGCCCGAACCCTTCTATTTGCTCTTTGGAAACTTTGCGATTTTCTAAATAGAGCTTGGCTTTCTCATTGACTGCAAGATTACTTGCATAAAACTTCTGTGCTGCCTGCAAACATTCACGGATACGTTCCTTGTGATCTTTTTGCACAGGGGCCTCCATACGGAGTCCTTCTATCTTTACTCCTGTCTTCTCCCCAAGATCTTTAAGTGCTTGGCGAAAGTCCACTCCCTCAATCTTCTGGTAGAAGCTAAAGATATCCCCACCGCTACTACAAGCGAAACAATATGCGATGCCCTTATCGGGGCTGATTTGCATACTGGGATGTGTATCTTGGTGAAATGGGCAGACACACACAAACCCACTCCCCTTTTTCTTGATCTGGCAGTACTGACCGACAAGTTCTTCTATCGGGAGCCGCGATTTAATATCCAGAGTTGGGTCCATAAGGAGAGAAAGTATACACTATTTATTCCCCAACTTTGAACACTAATAACCCATGCGATAATTTTCCCTCTTCAAATTCTTCACCTGCACCCTTAGCCGGGCATGCAATAATTTCTCCTGGTCTATACGTATCGATTGTTTTTGCTAGTGCTGTTGGAATAGATGCTGATGCAGTATTTGCCTGATCGGAAATAGTTCCAACTACAGGAATTTCTTTTTCAAGGCCTAATTTTTTTAGGAGAGCAATGATCTTCTCTATAAACTTTCCATTTGCCTGATGTGGAACTATGCGATCAATACCTTGTAATCCGCCAAAACGGGGATCATCGGCAAGTTTCAACAATGCTTGTGGAACATCTTTGTACAGATACCTACCACCATGTTTTCCCATTGTAATTACCAATCGTTCTATTTCATCATTTACTGATCCGTCTACTGCCATAGTTCCTTTCTTTCTTTCAAATCCAAGGCAGTTTTTTGGATCATCGACATCACCTCGAGCCCATGCATCTAATATTTGATGCTTTCCTCCTGGAATAATACTGGTTACTGCGAGTCCATCGCCAAAGACTACTGCCGTATTTTCATCATCCCAATCAACAATATTACTAAGTAGTTCTGCCATTATCACAATAATGTGACGCCCCTCTTCATTGTCCATTTCCATTGCCTTTTCTATTGCAGCAGGAAATCCGCTACAGGCATAATTTAGGCTCTCAGATTGTCCTATCTCATGAGTTGATGCAGCCCGAGAAGCAATATTATCGAGGGTGTCAGATTGGTCTTGGCTATTGCAACTAGCAAGAACTAGGCCTGCACAGTTTTTTCCATTTATATTGAGTTTTTCAAATAGACTCGTGACAGCCAGTCGAACCATATCAGTTATATCAACTGTAGAGTGAGCTATTTGACGCCTCTCTATGTGTGTACGTGCTGCAATTTTACCAAAAGGATTGGGAAGGTCATCATTTACGACTGTTCTAAAATGCGCAGAGTCCCTAGAGGAATCAATAAATTCGGTAAATCCGTATTTTGGCTTATTCATACCAAAACATTATCACGAAAGTACTTGAACCATCCAGCGAGGAAGATGGTTTTTACAGCGCCCATCACGCGCTCTTCCACGAGAGACACACCTACCGTTATACCGCAAGAGGATGTTTCCCAAAAACTCTGGATCGCAATCGATATCCTGTCCTCGGGCCAGAAGTTTCCACTGCTCTTCTGAGAGATCAATAATGCCGACAGTCGCATCAGATCCGCGTAGCGTTGCGAGGTCATGGTCGATCATCACGGGAGACTTTGTCAGTGTTTTTCCAAATGGAAGTCCAATGCCAGCATTGGCACACGGCATCTTACACTTGAAGACTTCTTCTGTCGTAATCCACAAACGCTGGTTGCTCTGCAATATCACTTCATTTTTCTCTTTGAATGATTTGCCGAAACGCATCTCTAAAAATTCACAGATCTCTTTGATGCGGCCTTTCGAGAGAAGTTCCTCTTGTACTTTTACCAGATCAAACTTCTGTGCTTCTCGTGTAGGTGCTGTTTTGTGTAAGACCGCGCAGAAGAATCCTTCGGAGTCGTAGGTCTGGGGCCAGATACGTAAAAATGGAAAACGGAGAGTGGAAAACTGAAAATTATTTTTTA
>CAJXJE010000009.1 GCA_913054215.1 uncultured Candidatus Peregrinibacteria bacterium
TATGAAGCTGAGCGCCATTCCTTCACGTGGACGTGCTACTCAGGGTGTTATTGTCATGCGCCTAAAGGCAAAGGATAAAGTGGCTACAATGAGTGTAGTCATGGAAGATAAGGAAGGGGAAGAGGCCGTGCTCGAGGCTGCTGGCGAAACACAGGAAGAGGAGCTAGAGGCAATTAAGAAAGAAGAGCGCCGTGTAAAACGGGCAGCGACAGCCGGAAAGAAGGCTGCTGCAAATGGTAGCAAAGAGAAATAACAAATGTCGTATATTTCTTGCATCTGAGCGTAAATTCTCTAAAATCACACCGCTATGAAACCTGGAATCCATGCAGAAATTCACCCAAAGGCAAAAATCACCTGTTCCTCATGCAATTTCGTATTTGAGATTCCAACGACTGTAGCAGAAATTAGCGTGGAAAAGTGTCGAAATTGCCATCCAGTCTACACTGGTAAGGAGCAACAGGCTGCCACAGGAGGACGTGTAGAGCGCTTCCGCAAGAGAATGGCTGCGCAGAAGAAGGAGAAATAGTGGGGGCAAAATCAACATATGGCACTCTTTGCCAAAGACTGCTAGAATACAACTATGAACGAACGTCAATCACGGCTTTTAGAGGCCATAATCGATCAGTTCATCCTGAGCGCTTCTCCTATAGGAAGTAAGAAGCTTTTAGAGGCTGGGACGTTTGACTTAAGTAGTGCAACGATTCGAAACGAGATGGGTCAGCTAGAAGATGAGGGGTATTTGGAGCAGCCTCATGTATCTGCAGGTCGCATTCCGACTGCTCTTGGATACAGAACGTACGTGCGAGAGTATATGAAGCCAACGCGCTGCGAGGCGATTGTACGGAAGCGTTTTGCGACTCTCAAAGATCAATACCTCATGAAAAAAGATCAAGAGAAGGCGTATGAAGCGGTGGCGTTCCTCACACACATGATTCCAAATATTGCTTTTGCCACTGTGCCATACAAAGAGCGTGTGTACTATTTGGGTTTGAGCAATGTGCTCAAGCAGCCTGAGGTACAGGCAGATCCAGTGCTTGCATCTGGGATTGCAGAAGTGCTCGAAGAACACCTGACGACGATGCTCGAGCATATCGAGATTGATGATCAAATTCGATACTACATTGGTGAAGAAAATATCTTGGAACAGATTCACAGCTGCAGTCTGATGGTGACAACCTATCAGATGCGTGATTTTGAGGGGGTCATTGGTATACTTGGCCCAATGCGCATGGATTACGGTTACAATACTGTGGCACTAGATTTAATCTCTGACATGGTTCGATCTTCTTAACAAATGAAAGAAACACTTCTCTATATTCGTGCACCAAAAGAAAATGAAGAGCGTGGCCCGCTGTATGTGGAGCCTGCTATTGCTGCAATGCATTCGCTCAAAGGTAAAGATGTACCAGTATCACTTGAGATTGGTATGGGCAAAGAAGGCAAAATAGGATTTTATGTACGGGCTGCAAAGGGTGCGGTGCGTCTCACAGAATCACAACTGTATGCGCAGTATCCAGAGATTGATATTGAGTACCTCAAAGAAGATCCTTTTGAAGTGGGTGAAGGAGAGCAAGTCGTCAGCGTCGATTTGGTCTTTACTGATCCGGAAGTATTTCCTATTAAGCGTCATCCGCAGTTCGATGACATGCTTACTCGTGTGAATGTTGACCCGATTGCTGGTATCACTTCAACACTTGCGCATTATGTGGTTCCGGGGATGCGTGGGCACGTGGGTATTATCATGAAGCCACTTACTGGGAGTTTCCGTCGACGTGCTCTGCGGTTTTTACCATTATTGACGAAAGGACTTTCCTCTATTTCTACGAAACATGCGAAATTTTTCACGCACATGCAACTCGCTCGGGGCTGGCGTCGGCTGGCGTATTTCCCTATCGCATTTTTCCTTGGAGGATTTCGTGCGTGGCCAGGGGTTGCAAAGTTTGCGGGCAAGAGTCTTACAGCTATCGAAACGGAATCATATGCTCCTGATTTACAAGAGGAACAGCAAGCTTCGATGCGTTCTCATGATAGAGAGGATTCTATTTCTGCTGCTGCAGACAAGGTGAATCGTCTAATGTTTACGTGCAACATTCGCATTAGTGTTATTGCTCCTGCGTCACAAATTGAAGAAGCTAAAGAAAAGCTAAAGGAAATTGCGGGAAGCTTTCGACAGTTTTCCTTGCCACAATGCAATGCGTTTGCAGCACGCCCTGTACATACAAGTCCATCTGTGAACCATGGGTTTGCGGTGAATCCGTACATCCTCTCCGTAGAAGAGATTGCTACGATGTGGCATATGCCAACGATCTTGGTGC
Organism: uncultured Candidatus Peregrinibacteria bacterium; assembly: GCA_913054215.1. Classification (GTDB taxonomy): domain Bacteria; phylum Patescibacteriota; class Gracilibacteria; order Peribacterales; family Peribacteraceae; genus UBA2170. Next base: position 2,316 of record CAJXJE010000009.1, read on the forward strand.
AGACACCGAATATCGATTGGGTTGTGAGCAAGAAGCTTGAGCCACCAAACGATTTGCCACTAGCAGAAAAAGAAGATGATCTCACCATACTCGGAGAAGCAGTATTCCGTGGACAGCGTCATACGTTTGGTATTCGTACCGATGATAGGCGCAGGCACATCTATACCATTGGAAAGACCGGTATGGGTAAATCTACGGTACTGGAGAACATGGTGTATTCTGATATTCATAGCGGAAAAGGCCTCGCAGTTATCGATCCACATGGAGACTTGATTGATGACATTCTCAAGTTTATTCCGAAAGAGCGTACGAATGATGTGATCCTCTTTGACCCATCAGATACAGACTTTCCACTTTCATTCAATGTTCTTGATTGCGCTAATAAAGATCAGCGTGTTCTTGTGGCTTCGGGGCTCATGAGTGTGTTTATGAAATTGTGGCCAGATGCATTCTCTGGCCGTATGGAGCATATTTTGCGCAATACTCTTTTGGCTCTTCTTGAGGCAGAGGGGCAATCGATGCTCGGTATTATGCGTATTTTTGCCGATGATTCCTATCGTGAGAAAATAGTAGAGAAGGTTACGGATCCTATGGTCAAAAGTTTCTGGGTTGATGAATATGCAGGCTGGTCTGATAAGTATCGCACCGAGGCCGTAGCGGCTATTCAAAACAAGATTGGACAGTTGCTGTCCACACCGCTTATTCGCAATATTGTTGGTCAGGTCAAGAGTCGCCTGGATATTCGGCACGCTATGGATACCGGAAAAATCATTCTCGTAAACTTGAGTAAGGGAAAATTAGGAGAAGATACTTCAGCCTTTATAGGATCGATGTTGGTGACGAAGTTCCAGATTGATGCGATGAGTCGTGCAGATATTCCAGAGGAAGAGCGTAAAGACTTTTACCTCTACGTCGATGAGTTCCAGAATTTCGCGACAGAGAGCTTCGCGACCATCCTCTCAGAGGCGCGTAAGTATCGCCTCAACCTCACGATGGCGAATCAGTATGTCGCACAGCTGCTTATTGGCGACAGTAACACCAAACTTCGTGATGCTGTGTTTGGAAACGTTGGTACGTTGATGAGCTTTCAGGTGGGTTCTGATGATGCAGAGGTGCTGAGTCTGCAATTTGAAGAAGTGGTAACGCCGAAAGATATTCTCAGTCTTCCAAAGTACCATGCGTACATACGGTTGATGGTGAATGGGATGACCAACTTGCCATTCTCGGTCAGTACTCTTCCACCACCAGCATTTGAGCAAGATGCAGGACGCGTTGAAGTTATACGTAACCTTTCTCGTGAGCGGTACGCAGAGAAGCGCGAAGTGGTAGAAGATAAAATCAATCGCTGGTCTGCGCAAGCTGCAGAAGGAAAGACTCAGGCGAAGCACGATGCAAAGGCCAAAGAAAAAGCAGACGAAGAACTAAAGAAAGCGCGGAAGAAGGGGATGAAGATCGGAGAATATCGCGCCTGGCGTGATAGAGAGATGTGGTTGAATGATTTTAATATGATCCGCAAGCAAGATCTTCTAGAGGGCAATCTTTCCGATGCACAGAAAAAAGAAATGGCAGAGCTCGAAAAGAAGCTTGCAGGTTCTGGTGGAGTACCGGAAATTAGCAAGACGCTTCTTGCAGAGATGGAGAAGCGCGAAAACGGAAAACGGAAAACGGAAAACGGAAAATAAAGCCTTCTTTCAGTTTTCCACTTTCCACTTACCTTGTTCCTCCAGCAGTCTCGTATGTGCGAGGCTCACCGTAATCACATACGGTGTAGCGTGTTCGTGGTGCTATTGATCTTCGGTAATCGTCGTACTGACAATCAGCGTAGTTGAGATTTTGCTCGTATGCAGATTTCTTTGTGTGATTTTCAAAAGACGATACTCTTCGGTAGTAGTTTTTTGGCTTTCCTCCTCCTGGGTGCTTGTCTGGGCGGTTGCCGTCTACGTAGCTATAGACCACGCAGTCACCGAGGAAGTTATAAATTTTACATTCAAATCCTGGATAGCGGGTGACATCGAGACCACGGTAGGGGTTTTCCCATCGCAGTACTCGTGGTACCCAGTCCCAACTCATTGCATTTACTTGAGTAGGAGTTGCAAAACTTGCCGCACAGAGAGTCACAGCCAAAAATGAATAAAATCGCTTCATATAGCGCGATATCCTAAATTCTGGACCTAGACCTGTCAACGAACTAGCGCCTCTTTTTGCAGTACGCGATTTCGCCTATAGGCACAATCTTTGCTGCAGGTTTGGTGATTCAGTGATTCTATACACCGAACACACATCATGCTGGGCTTTTGGCACTGCTCACAGGTGATACAGCGGTCTCCTGGGTCTCCACAGTGCGGGCAGAGCCCGTAACGCTTAGAGGGCAAAAGATCCTTATTTACGGCTACTCTGTGGTCGAATACGAAGCATTCACCCTTCCACTTCTTCTGAGGGCGTTCTTTCATATATCGCAGGATGCCACCATCCAGCTGGAAGACGTTCTCGTAGCCCTGACGCTGCATCTCCATACTGGCCTTTTCGCAGCGAATACCGCCCGTGCAGTACATCAGCACCTTCTTATCCTTGGGGATATCACAGGTTTTCACGTATTCAGGGAAATCTTGAAAGCAGCCAAGTTTCGGATCAATTGCACCTTCGAATATACCAATCTCGGTCTCGTATGTGTTTCTCGCATCCAATATAACGACGTCCTCATTATCAATCATTGCATCCCACTGCTGAGGTGAGAGATGGTTATTCTTTCCATCAGGAACAATACTGGTGTCGCCAAGGCTGACAATCTCATCTCGGATTTTGACAAACCATCGCTTAAATGGCTGGGTTTCAGAAAAGGAGTCTTTGAAGGTGATATCTCCAAAGATCGATTCCAATTTCTCTTTCCAGAGATTCAGTGTCTCCTCTGAGGCTGCAGCTACTGTTCCATTCAATCCTTCAGCGCCAACAAGCACCAATCCACTCATTTCTATCTTCTCACCAAATACCAGCAGATCTTTACGAAGATCATCGAGATCCTCTTTGGCAAGAGGTTTGAATTTGTAGTGAGCAGAGACATGAAACATATGATCAGTATACAAAAATCCCCTAGGGGTTTGACAAGTAAAAAGATGAGGAGTTAACTCGCTCCCCTATGTCATCTAATCTTTCAGAGAAACCAAAGCAAAGATCACTCACCTCCAAAGAGACAGATGAGATTTATGCAACAAGAATTGATGATCTTATAGAGCTGACAGAAGCTGTACGTACCATATTTATTACTGCAGGTTATGCTACTGTTAAGCAATTGGCTGCTGCCATAGGAGACCAATCCGCGTTATCGACATTGCAATCTCAGGCATTTCCAGACGGTGCTCCACCAGTTGCAGTATTAGTTGATTATGCGCGAGATGCGATAAAAAAATTAGCGTGTGATTTAATAACAAAAAATGACGCTACGTAAAAAAGGCTCCACCAAGGCGGAACCTATTTTACAACCTTCCTCAGTCTAATCAGTATCGAAAGTAAGTGGAGTTGCAGTCACCACCCGTACAGTAGTAGCGGGTGTACTCGTACTCTTCGTAATAGTTGTCAGTATTTTTGTGGTGACGGCGACCGTAGCCGTACCCATCGGTGTAGTTGTTACCACTTTGGTAGCGGTAGCGGTTGTAGGTGTTGTCATCTTCGTTAAAGTACCAGCGCCAGTCTCCATCACCGTCATCGCGGCCTCCGTGGTAATACTTGTATGCATCGTCATCATCATCGAGGTAGTTATTATCGTCATCGTCCTCTTCGTATGTTAGGGCATGGTAGTAGTTTCTTTTATTATTGTAGTGATTGTCCCATAGGTGTTTATTCGTGGACTGTGCATTGAACATCGCACGGAACGGATAGGTCTGTCGGTTTCCATAGAGGCCACCGTTTCCTGTAGTAAAGAAGTACGGGTTTTGTGTCTGGTAGCTCAGGCACGAGCCTGCGATATCTCTGTATTGGCAGGTGTAGCCTGGCTCGTAACTCACCGCCTTGGCAACACTTACTGGTAGAAGTGATGCTCCGATGATTGTTGTAAGGGCCAGTAAAGGGAGAAGTGTCTTCTTCATAGAATTTTTTGAAAAGGAGAGTAGCGTACGTTTACTGTTTTCCTTTTGCAATAGGGTGTTGAGTACAAAAAAAGATCGATACAAGATCGATCTTTTTGTGTTTATGTTTCTCGGGTGACTATCAGAGTCGGGGGTTGAAGTTGACCCTGAGTCGATAGAGAAGAAGTGAGAGCAGGCACTCTCATCTTCCTGCCAAGCTACGGCCTCTTATTTATTCTCGCGACCAGACGAGTCCTCCGAAGGAGGTTCCAAGACAAGGGTAAACCCAAGGGAACCAAAGAGAATTAGGAATGCATCCTCCGAGACCGCCTTTCTTCTCGGTGATGTCTACGCTTAGCAGAGAGGGCGCTCAGCACGTTGAGGCGCGACCACGTTCTTGCCACGTTTCAAAGAAGTGGTTGATCGGGAAGAACGTACGCCGTGACACGGTGTTGAGCGATCTCTCTGCGAGATGGCGGTGGTGTGAAGGATCGAAATGGGTCGGGACCCCGGTGACATGTTTGTTTTTGTGTTGACTCCTTGTGTGTTTGTTTTTGGTCGGAGTCCCGACAGGTGCTCCTTGATTTGTGGAGCGGAGGGCAGTCCTTTAGAGCAAGGACAACGGCTGATGGACTTAGACCTCTTCTCGAGGTGTAGATCTGCATAAGCAAATCACCACATCGTACCGCGATAAGAATTTTGTGCAACTTTTAGAGGTCGCGCTTGGATAGACTATGTTTTATGCATACAAAATTTATACAATAATTAACATTGTGTTTTTTATTTATCTATAAACAAAAAATCAAAGTTTTGATCAAAAAATTGGTTCGGGCTATACGGTTGGTCTTTTTTCACCTAATATTCCATTCCCATCATGACACGATAGATAATCTCAGCCATATCACCTCTGGTGAGCAGTTGGTTAGGGTCGGAGAATGTGGTGGGAAGACCGCCAATATGCGCCAGAGCAAAGACAAATGGTTTCCACCATACCCCTAGATAATCATCTGGATTTGTTTCGATACCAAATGCCCCTACCACTATTTTGGCTGCTTCTGCAAAGTTGACGTATGCCCCTGGTTTATATGTTTTATCGGGGTATCCATCAACGACACCATCTTTCTTGGCAATACAAATGAAATTTGCAAACCAGTCATCCTTGGAAACATCAGAGAAGAGATCATCGGATTCACAGTTTTCAATAGCTTCAGATGTATAGTTTGCTTTGATGATAATCTTTGTAAACTCAGCACGGTTGATACGATCATCTGGCAAATAGAAGCCGCCCTCGTATCCTTTTGCGATTCCTTCATCTTTAATAAAGCGAATAGACGTGTAGTTTCTATGTCCTTCTGGAACATCGATAAAGTTACCCATTTCCTCAGTATCATCCTCTTCATACTCTCTGTCACTCAGTTTACAGGGATGCATTTTGTACGCAATTGGCTCGTTTTTATCACAACGGGGGTACGTATCACCGTTTTTACATACGTAGGGGTCGCAATAGGGTGGTGGAGGGGTAGTAGTGCCTGTTCCATCATAAGCATTGAGCCATTCAACGAGTGCACCAGTGGTTTGGGCCGTTCCAGAACACAGTCCCGTGTGGTATTTACCATTGCTCTGATAGGCAAAAATAATGACAGGCTTATCTATTTGGAAACGCATGCCACAGCGTGCACTATCGAGAGCCGTTACAATATCGACAATAGCATCAACTCTTCCTTTCCATACCTTTTCAACGGAAATGGTATAGTGCCTGAGTCCGCCTTCTTCAAAGTCGGCTTCCATTGGTATACCTTGAATGACGAGGTCTGCGTTGTTGTAGTAGGCAGTTTGGCGCTCGGTTTCATCTTCGTAGTACATGCACGAACATGCGTATGCGCTCTGGGGGGAAACCAGAGGGGCGAGAAGTATTGCGGTGAGCAGAAGAGTCTTTCTCATAGAAATGACCGAACCAGTATAGCGAAATACGCCAATGCATATAGGGTTCAGGAGTATTTTCTTTTCAACTATCTTTACGAAAATCAAGCAGAAAAGCGTATTCCTACGTTTCCCAAGCAGCAGGGTCGATAGCAGGAACAGGATACGAACAACAAAACTCTTGCACTTCCCCTTTTAGCGTGTCGAGTGCCGCATCGTCGTTACGTATTTCGATTGCCTTCATCATAAAATCAACAAGTTTTTCGATTTCTGGTTCCTTCATACCACGTGTCGTCATTGCTGGAGTTCCAATGCGTACGCCCGATGGCTTATAGGGGGGATTTTCATCATCAGGAATGGTGCTTTTACTGGTATTGATATTAATATGCTCCCAGATTTCCTCCGTTTGTTTTCCGTTAATGCCGAAGGACTTTACGCAATCCATAACCATCAAGTGATTATCGGTACCATTGGTGACCAGTTTGCAGCCCTTCTCCATAAACTGCTGCGCCATGTGTTTAGCGTTTTTGAGAATCTGCTGAGAGTAGGCCTTAAATTCAGGTTTTTGCGCTTCTCCAAGGGCAACAGCAATTGCTGCAGTTTGATGCATATGCGGACCTCCTTGGAGTCCTGGGAAAATGGAACGATCAATCAGTGTCGGGAGGTTTTCGATCGTTTTCTCTGGTGCTTTGAGAGGGTTTCCTACGGTTCCTTTGCTCATAATAAGAGCGCCACGCGGACCACGAAGAGTTTTGTGTGTTGTGGTGGTAAACACTTCAAAGCCATCATCGAAAGGGTTGCGTAGAACACCGGCTGCAATAAGACCGGCAATGTGTGCCATGTCTGCCATAGCTATGGCGCCAACATCATCGGCAATAGATTTAATCGCTGCGTAATCAATTGTTCGAGGGAATGCAGAGAACCCTGCCAGGATAATCTTCGGTTTCTCTTTTTTGGCCACCTCTCGTAGGCCTTCGTAGTCGATTTCCCCTGTCTCCACATCTTTCATCTTGTAGCGCACGAAGTTGTAGAACTTTGCCATGTGCGTTACGGGTGCTCCATGTGTTAGGTGACCACCATGTGTTAGATCCATTCCGAGAATGGTATCCCCAATTTCCATCCAGGCGGTGTAGACAGCAATATTTGCTGCTGCACCTGAAGATGCTTGTACGTTGGCATGATCGCAACCAAATAGTGCTTTAGCACGTTCGATCGCAATGGTTTCTACTTGATCTGTAAATTTCTGCCCTGCGTAGTAGCGCCTTCCTGGATATCCTTCGGAGTACTTGTTGGTGAAATGAGACCCAAGAGCCTGTAAAACAGCAGGAGTGACGTAGTTTTCAGAAGCAATAAGCTCTACTCCTTCTAATTCTCTTCGCATTTCTCCGATAAGTGTTTTGTAGACTTCAGGATCTTGTTTTTGTACTTCGTCGAAGGTAAACATGTGAGGGTGGGGAATAGTCTTTTCTAATCGCAAAGCACGCTTCAGGGCGCTCTTGAAGGCGGATTTTCGAGGGCCTTTCGTGTGCAGCGTCTTGTTTGCGTGTGCATAGTAGCATCAATTCTTATGGTTGTTCAATGATTTCTTGGGCAGTAATTACTTTATCCATAGGTACGTCATGTTGTTCCATTGGTACCTCTTGCACCATCTGGCATTGGAGGCATGTACCCCAATAGGGGACGTCTGGATGCTGTGACTTGTATTTCTCAAGCCAAATATCGAACCCTCCGGATCCTCTTCCTAATCTATTGCACTTACGGTCAAATGCTCTACCGGGTACGAGGACGATATCGACTTTTTGGTCTCCAAGTTCCTTGGCATCCTCTGGTGGTTCGGGGATCGTAAATTCTCCGGGAGGAAGATCTGCGAGACTATGAGCTTTGCGGTAGATCATCTTTGTATTTTTTTTATCAAACACTGGCAGGAATATTGTGTCTCCACGATCGATCATTTCTTTGAGAAGTAGCTGAATATCCACTTCGGATTTTAGAGGAAAGTAGCCGCAGATCGTAGAGCCCTTGGGGATCTTTTGTATCAACACACGAGAGAGAGTTCGGCCTTCTGCGCGACGTGCTTCGGGGGTCATATCATCTATACGTTTTTTGATGTCCTGCCGAAGAAGAGATTTCTGCTGCGAGATGTGCACGTGGTTACTATACATGCATCTAAAAGATTTCTGCTGCTGCTTCTGCCAGATTTACAACATCATCACCGGTATTTCCTGTGGAGGGTTCGTTAGCATCTGTACTGCGTTCCAACTCGCATTCTAGACGAAACGTAGTCTTAAACATATTTTCGAGGATTTCTTCTACCATACGACAAGCTTGCGTTTCGCGAACTTTGTCTCGATGGAAAGCTGAAGAGAATGCAATCACCACTTTCCCCCCGTCAAGGTTTGTGATTCTGCCATTTTTCAGAGACATCTTTACGGATGCAGGTGTCGCAGCGTCCAAAACGTTTGGCCATGCCTTTTGCATGCTTTCTATGGAAACTTCTGGAGCTTGTACGATTGCATCTTGCAATGGAGATTCTTTCTTTGGTGTCTCTTTCTCCTCTTTCGTTTCTATTATCTCAGTTACCTCTGGTTCTTTTGCTTTTTCTAATTCCTCTTTTTTAGGTTCTGCTTTAGGAACTAAAATAGCTGGCGTACTATCCCCCGATTCATTACAGAGTGATAGGAGTACAGATTCAAGTACCAGCCCAGGGACTGGACTGATGCGAATATCACGAATGGCATCGAGAAGAGAATTTTGAAGAGAGAGCAGATCATTTGTTGATTGCTTCTCTTTGATAGCATTGTGAATACTGTCGCGCACGAGACGAAGAAGTTGTCGGGTAAAGACATCCATAGGTACACCTGCTTCTTCTACTTTAGCAATACTCTTGAGGAGAGCATCACGGTCTTTTTGGTGTAGTGCCGCAATA
>CAJXJE010000010.1 GCA_913054215.1 uncultured Candidatus Peregrinibacteria bacterium
CTGTAGGAGATACAGGGCCAGCAGCTGTAGCAGTGATAGGGGCGGGTACGGCTGCGGGATTTAGCTGGATACGGAGGAAACGTAGGTAATTGCCGAAAGGGTAACATTCGTGGTATAATAGAGTCGTGAAAAAAGCTCTACAATCACCGTGGTTTAGCGTAGTTCTCGCCATTGTTGTCATGACAATTGGCTACACAGCCTATCTCAATAAAAACGGAAAACTGGCAGCGGCAAACAGCTACTTCTGCCCACTACAGGCTGTCTGTGAAGCATCGGGATGTAACGGTGAAAACGATTGCTCAAAGGACGAATGTACTGGTTGCCCTTTCTGTAATAAAAAGACATCATAGGGGCATGACCTTTCTGCAATCCAAAAACTTCTGGCGTCCATTCGTACTATTTGCAGTTCTGCTCAGTGCATTTTTTGCATGGGAACTTGGATACTTTGGAGATGCACTACCAAAGCTTGCAAGACCTCCGGTCACGCAATCTGAGATCATCTTTACGATTATTTTGATAGCGCTTCTGTCGCTCAATGCAGGGTTAGCATTCTTCCGACTCAAACTCGGCACCTGTCCCCTTGGTGCTAAACGTGCATCAACAGTTGCCGGAGGACTGGGCTTTCTAGTACTCCTCTGTCCTGTGTGTTTGATTCTGCCATTCTCCGTCTTCGGACTCACGATCGGCCTTGCATTCCTCGCTCCATTCCTTCCACTAATTAGAGTGGTAGTGATGTTCTTGCTGATTGTAAGTACAATCATGCTATGGCCCAAGGAAAATTTGAAAAGTTGAAAAATAGCAAAGTTGAAAACTATTCAGATTTTCAGATTTTCAGTTTTGCTTCTTTTATCTGATGAAACGAATAGTAGAAATCGACCTCCTGAGAACTATCGCAATAATAATGATGGTTGTCTATCACGCCGCGTATGACTTGTATGTGTTTTACGATTGGAACTTTGATTTGTGGGGAGAAAACTGGCAAACATTCAGAGTGATGACTGCTTCACTTTTTTTGATCGTGTCTGGTATCGCCGTAAACTTCTCTACAAGATCTCTGAAGCGAGCGCTGATCGTCCTTGCATGTGCACTCCTCATTTCTGCCGTCACCTATCTGTATGATCCGCGCACGTTCATCTACTTCGGTATCTTGCACTGCATTGGGCTTGGAATGATGCTTCTGATTCCATTACGCAAGCTCAAAGAGTTAAATATATTAATAGGGATCGCGATCCTCACCCTACTCCCTACCCCCAACGCCCCATTCCCCACCCTCGACTACTACCCACTACTCCCTTGGTTTGGATTGATGATGATTGGTGCAGGTCTGGGGCATTATCTCTACATAAGAAACGATCTCCGCATTTTCCGTTTTCCACTTTCCGTTTTCAGTTTCCCTGCTCGTAATGCACTACTCATCTACATGGTGCATCAACCAATACTACTCGGAATTCTGTGGATAATACGCCCGTACACCTAGAAGGTGTACTTAAAAAACACTATGCCCAAAAGATCGTTTACGGTAAGCTGCTTCTAATGTCTTTTAGTGTTCGCAAACTCCGCGACAAGCCCAGTAAGACAACAGTTTGGGCAGGTCGTGCTACCGCCATTCTTACAGTCGCCCAACCGGTGATGGGGATCTACCATCAATGGAAAAGACGTCACACCCAAGAAATAAAAAGAGAGCAACGTCTTGGAGTTTTAAAACGTACACTCACTATTTTGATCGCCGTATTTATTGCTCTCCTCCTCCTCGCAGGTATCGGAAAAGCAATGATGTCTGTGCGTAGCTTGGGCGTAAAAAATATCATCAATATCGCCGGAACAAGTTTAGCAAAAGATGAACACGGCTTCACAAACTTCCTCTTGATGGGACAAGGGCACGCAGACCACGACGGAAAGAATCTTACGGATACCATTATGATCGCCAGTATCGATCCGAAGATCACGAAAAGTGCTGTGCTGCTCTCTCTGCCGCGCGATACGTATTTCTTGAATACAGAAAAGATGGGGAAAGGAAGACTCAATACTATGTACCGTGATGTCCGCAGTTATCTTATCTATCAAAAAGGAGTCGAGCCGGCTATAGCGTCCAAACAAACTCTGGAATACCTCGCAGAAGAACTTGGCAAGAAACTTGGTATAGAGATTCACCACACCATCAAAGTAGATTTTATTGCATTCACCCGAGCAGTAGATGTGTTGGGAGGACTCGACATTGATGTTCCATACGATATCAAAGATTACGAATATCCCGATGAGAACTTCGGCTTCGAGCCATTCATTATCCGTGCAGGCCCAAGACATCTGGATGGTGCCACCGCACTCAAGTACGCGCGCAGTCGCCACACTTCTTCCGACTTCGGTCGCTCTGCACGCCAGCAGCAACTCCTCGGTGCTATGGCACACACCGCAAAAGAAGAAGGAGTCCTGAGTGACCCTGCTGCGATCACGTCGTTTATGAAAATCATGAGTGAAAATGTGGAGACCACCATGACACTGCGTGAGTTGATCGGTGCTGCGCAGATGGGACAGAAGATCAACCGCGATAATATTATTAGTATGCAACTCAACGATCGTAATGCACTCTACGATTACATCATTGAACCCGGTGGCATGCTCTATACACCTCCACGCAATCTATTCGAAGGAGCATCGGTATTGCTCCCCGTTTCGCTCCCCGAGTTCCCCGTTACTTGGAAGCAACCAAAGTCGTTTGCGAATCTTATCTTCCGTCACCGAGAGATCTATCTCAAATCTCCAAGCATTGCAGTACTCAATGCAGGGGCTAGGCCAGGGTCGGCAAGAAAGCTTGCTACAGAGCTGACACGCTTTGGGTTTCGGGTCACCAATGTCGAAAATGGCAAAACGGAAAAACGCGAATCCTCGATGATTATCACTGCACCCGAGCCAGACCCTATTATCCAGTTTTTTAGCACTATGCTGGGAATAGAGGCAATGCCTGCTCCACTAGATTTGCCCATTGAACAACAAGAACGTGCTACAATTATCCTTGGGAGAGACTACCGCTATACCCCCCTACAGAACCTCATACCTAACCTGATTCAGGATGACACCTAGAGATATCATCGCCAAAGCATGGGCTATGACCAAAAAGGAGACGCAGCTTCGCCGCTGGGGATTCGCTTCTGCTCTGCTCGAGACGCTGCTGAATATCAAACTGCTCATTTACCAGTCATGGTTCTTTTATCTCTATGTGATTAAAGGAGAAACCATCAGCTTCTTTGCGATGGAAGAACTCTTTTTGGATTACATGCCCGCCAGTGCTGCGTGGACACTGATTATTATCATCTTCTCCATGGTAGCTATAGAGTTAATATTCCCCCACTTCGCCAAAGGTGCCATTATTGGACTCGCAGCAAAATCCCATAAGAAACAAGAGGTCAAAGGAGGATTAGTGCTCGCACTCTATAACTGTATGCCGATCTTCATCGTCCACGAACTCTTTGTGCTAGGAGGCATCTCCACTGTCATTACCATCGCATCGTTAATGATTCGTTACGGACCTGCCGGTGACTTCCTGTTACTACCTCTCGCTCTTCTTGGATTCTTCTGGGTGTTTAGTAACATCCTCCAGTTCTTTGCAGCGTTTGCCGAAGAGGCCATCGTCATTCATAAACTTGGGCCGTTTGCCGCTATTGCCAAAAGTATGAAGTTGATTATCAGCCACTTAGGACACGTCGTGTTCCTGCTGATTCTTCTCTTCGTTATTAGCCTCCGTATTATCATTAATATTGTAATGATTCTTCTGGTTCCCGGTGTTGTCATTGGTGTCGGGCTCCTGCTTGCGCAATTCCTCTCTCCAGTGGTGAGTTACACCATCGGGAGTATTGTTGGGCTCGCACTAACTGTAGTAGCCAGCTACTTCTTTGCGTACATCACAGTATTTAAACAGACGGTGTGGACTATTACCTATCTTGAACTCAGTCAGCTCAAAGACTTAGACGTCATCTCTGATGATGTGAAGGAAAATATATAGATTGACACGTACTGTAGACTGCATACATGGAGGGTTACTTACAAAAGATGAAGGCGAATATTTGGAAATTGTATGCACTGGATTTTTTGCGTGGATCGATATTATTTATCCCTATCATCATCCCATTCATGCTAGATACGGGGTTAACGATGCAAGAAATATTTATTATAGAAGGACTCTATATGCTCAGTGCCGTTCTTCTCGAAATACCATCGGGATATGTTTCCGATAAATGGGGTCGAAAAAATACCTGCATTCTTGCAAGTACCACTTCATTCATTGGTATTTTCTTCTATGCAATAGGAGGTGACTTTCTCACATTCTTTATCGGCGCTATTGCACTTGGCTTCGGAACAAGTTTCTACTCCGGTACTGTAGAAGCTTTGGCATATGACACATTGCTAGAACTCGATGATACCGATTCCTATAAGCGTATTAGTGGAAACTTGGCATTCACCCACTTTTCAACAGAAGCAATCATGAGTGTGCTTGGAGGGTTCCTTGTGGTGTATAGCTTACGATTACCAGCACTCATGACCCTCATTCCTTATGCACTTGCCTGTATTCTTGTCCCTTTTCTTACAGAACCCCGTCGGCATAAATTGCAAGAAGGAAGACATCTAGAGGTGATGTGGAATATCACAAAGGAAAGCATCATACATAACGCTCCACTTCGCAGTATTATCATACTCCATAGCATTATTGCATTTATGGGAATATCACTGTTTTGGTTCACACAAATCTATCAAACAAGTGTAGGACTGCCATTAGTCTACTTTGGTATTACGCATGCGGTTATTGTTCTTCTTGGCGCCTTTGCATCAAAATATACCTATAAGTTGGAATCGATCGTTGATGATCGCCTACTGCTGACGGTTATTGCCGCCACTATGTTTATTGCATACATGGCACTAGGAAATATTCTGTCGATGTGGGCATTGGTCTTCTTTGGAGTCGTGCGAGTAGCCTGGGGAACACTATCCCCACTCACCAGCAATATGATAAATCGAATGACCACTTCTGATGTGCGCGCCACCGTACTCTCTATACGATCATTTGTATTTCGCAGTATGTTTACCGTCGCAACACCCTTCCTTGGATACATGGCTGATGTACTAACAATCAATCAAGCTATTTTAATTACCGGTTGCATCGGAGGAGTGTTACTGATAATTGCGTTATGGAGCATAAGTTTTGTTTGGAACAAGATTCCACAATAACGCAACATCGACTTTTGGCTAACTACCAACTACAAACTACAAACTACCCACTAGTTATTGACAGTGCACGCCCGTACACCTACTATGGTGTACGTTCGTTCCCGACACTCTTATGACCCTCACACCACACCAGCGCACCGTCCTCAATTACATCGGAGAGTTCCAACGCAAACGCGGATACTCACCTTCTCTGGCAGACCTCGCTCTTGCCTTTGGTGTCAGTAGTAAAAACGCTGTGGCAAAAGTAGTAAACGTATTGGTACGTGAAGGAGAACTAGAAAAAGATCCGAAAGGACGCATTAAAATCATGGAAATGGGTGATGCAGATGCAGGTATGGCACAACCAATGATGCTTCCGCTCTTTGGTCCTATCTCTGCAGGATTTGCCGCTCCTGTAGAAGAGCAAGCAGAAGAAATGATCTCACTAGATGCCTATTTGATCAGTGATAAAGCGTCAACATTCCTTTTGCGTGTAAAGGGCGACAGTATGATCGATGCAGGAATCTTCGAAGAGGATGTCGTGATCGTGAACCGTAAGAAGACACCGAAACTCAATGATATCGTCGTTGGCTCTCTCGATGGAGAGTTTACCCTCAAGCGTCTCAAGCGTGATAAGGGCAAATACTACCTTCAGGCCGAAAACCCTGACTACCCAGACATGTATGCCGTAGAAGAACTACAAGTGGCTGGAGTTATGGAAGGCATGATGCGAAAGTATTAAGAAATATTTGTAAATTTTATTCAACATTTCTCTCTTTTTTGATGATCGCGCATATCGATGCCGACGCATTCTTTGCGTCCGCACTCCAACGCAAACACCCCGACCTTGTCGGTAAACCCTTACTCGCCCTCGGCATGGGTGGAGGCTGTGTCATCGCCGCAAGTTATGAAGCAAAGGCTAAGGGCGTAAAAACTGGTATGCGCCTTAGCGAAGCTCGCAAACTATGCAGAGGAGCAATCGCACTCCCCTCAGATTTTGACGAAGCGTTACTCGCCTCTCGTCAGATAGAACAGATCCTCCAAAACCGTTGCCCCATTATTCAGAAATACAGTGTTGATGAATGGTTTTTAGATCTCAAGAGTTTGCCAGGAGGTTTACCGGACAATCTGAAATACTGGGCACTCGAGTTGCAAGAAACCGTAAAGAAATCCGTAAACCTCACGGTATCTATCGGCATCGGTACAAGTAAGTTACTAGCAAAGATGGCAAGTGAATACATAAAACCGGAGGGGGTAACGATCGTCTGGCCAAACAAACATCAATCACCATCACGTGGCAGGGGTGCTTTGCAGGGGCGCCCCTCCCTTTTAACGGTTGATGTCTTTTTGGAAGATAGACCTGCAGCCGCCATCCCCGGCATCGGCAAACGTAGAGAGTTGCATACCGCAGCTAAAGGATGGAAGACCGCATACGACATCGCCTACGCAGACAAAGAAGCCGTACAGAAGCTGCTCGGCCGCCCGGGGCTAGCTATGCAGCGTGAACTCCTCGGAGAGATGGTCGAAAAAGTAGAAGTAGAGGCAGCGCCTCCAAAATCTATTTCCCGTACCAGAAGCTTCCTGCCCACCCGCGATCGCGAGATGGTGTACGCCCATCTCCTTCATCATTTGACCTACACCATGCTAAAAATGCGACGTGCAGGACTCGCCACAACTATAGTAAGTGTATGGCTGCGTAGTGACTCGTACACCTTCGACCAAAAAGAAAGTAAGCTTCCGCAAGCCGCAGATACCGAAGAGCAAGTGCTGCCCTATATACATCAGTGTTTCGAAAGATTATATGAGCACGGCAGCAAGTACACACAGGTAGGACTCGGGCTGTATGGATTAAATCCAAAAGGCGGCACACAGTACTCCCTATTTGAAAGACCAGAGAACATAAAAGAAGCCGAGAATATCCAAGAGGCTATGGATAACCTCCATAAAAAGTATGGCAGAGAGTCGATAAAGCGAGGAGCTGCTATGGCGGTAACCTCAGCCAAAAAACCACATCTTGGAATCATCGAATAAACTGGCTTATGTCACAAATGCACTACAGTGGCAGACTGCCCTGTCTGAGGGCAAAGATCGCTCAGCTATCCGTACATAGTCTTTATATACCAAGCAATTCATAAACGCTCGCTTGAGGGAGGGTAATGGGGGTTTGGGGGAGCTAGGGAACCGAATGAGGTTCCCTGGTCCCCCGAGAAGAAAAAGATTTCACCTAAAAAGGGACAAGAGAAAATACTATTTTCATCTGAAAAGTTACAAAAAGAATTAATTCAAACTAGTAAGCCTTTCAATCACCTTCTGCAACTTCGACTCTGCACTCTCCAACTTCTCTTTTTCAAGTATGACCACTTCTTTCTTTGCATTTTCGACAAACTTTTTATTATCAAGCTTGGCATTAATGCCTTTGATAAACCCTTCGAGCTTTTCTTTTTCAGCACTAAGTTTCACAACCTCTTTTTCTTGATCGATCAAACCTTCGAGTGACATATACACCTCTACATTATTTAAAACAGACGCAGCCGCATTCTCAGGCTTTGGGGCATCGGGGTGTGTAGCGATCGTGAGGCTTTCGATTTTTGCTAAGCTCTTGATATGTTCATTTTGTGCTTCGAAAAGCTCACCCTTAGTCTGCGTCAGTAATGTCACGATAATCTTCTTGTTCGTTTCAATGCCTTGATCCGCACGAAGGCTTCGGATAGCGGAAATCACATCTATGACTGGTTGAAGTTCTTCTTGAGCAGACTGATCTTTGAGTGATGTATCTGACTCTGGCCAAGGCTCGGATATCAACATTTCGGCACCCTCTGGTTTGATAGATTCCCAGAGTTCTTCAGTCACGAACGGACAGTAGGGATGAAGTAATGTGACGATCGTTCTGAGTGCAGAAACAAGTACATCAGGGTTCACTTCACCCTTAGAAAGCTCTAAGTACCAGTCACAGAAGTAATCCCACGTGAATGAATACAGCCTCTCCCCTACTTCGCTCAAACGATACTTCTCGAGTCCTTCTGAAACATCAGTAATCAAATCTTGAAGTGATGAGAGCAAAGCCTTATCTGCCAAGCTCAAATTTTCCACTTTCCACTTTCCACTTTCCACTTCAGCTGGCGTGACGCCAGCTGACTCGCACTGCATGAGTACAAACCTTGAGGCATTCCAGAGCTTGTTGACAAAGTTCCTGTACCCCGCGATCTTTTCTTCGTAGAGCTTTTGATCGTTCCCTGGGCTTTGCCCCACAATCATCGACATACGCAAAGCATCCGTACCGTACTTCTCTATGATATCCAGAGGATCGATCATCGTTTCTGGATGGGACTTGCTCATTTTTTTGCCATCACGCGTGCGCACCATACCATGCAAGTACACCGTCTCGAATGGCACCTGACCTGTTGAATACGTCGTCATCAAAATCATACGCGCTACCCAGAAGAAAATGATGTCATACCCCGTCTCGAGGATCTGCGTTGGGTGATATCTCTGGTAGTCCGGGCTCTTATCCAAAATATCTTGGAGCGAGAGTGAATAGTCTTCTGTCAGCTTAGGATCTACGAGCGTACTCCACGTCCACTGTCCAACACCAAACCACGTATCGAGCGTATCAGGGTCTTGCTCCCAACCGTCCCCTTCTGGAGGTCGAACATCAACATGCGTCTCACCATCTTTGTACCACACAGGGATTCTGTGTCCCCACCACAGCTGACGGGAGATACACCAGTCCCGTAAGTTATCGATCCAGTAAAAGTAATTTTTCTCGAAGCGTTCGGGAATGATCTTGATGTCACCAGACCGCACCACGTCCTGCATCACTTCTTTTAAACTCATCTTCTTTCCCTTCCAGTCCACCGCCTTCTTGTTTACATCGATCCACCACTGCTCTTTCACCTGTGGCTCCACTATGGCACCACCACGGCTGCTGGTAGCAGTAGTGTGCTCGTAGTTCTCGTCTACTTTTACAAGTAACCCCTTCTTATCGAGTTTCTCCACGATCTTTTCACGAGCATCTTCGATCTTCATACCAGCAAACTCTCCCGCGATATCCATGAGCTTGCCATCAAAGTCGATGATCTGCTGCTTATCAAGGTTGTGTCGCTGCGCAATATCAAAGTCGGTTTGAGTATGCCACGGCGTAATGGTCATACATCCTGTACCAAACTCCGGATCAACCGCCTCATCTTTGATAATGGTTGCAGTAATAGTTCCATTGATCCACTCACACTCAAAGGTGTCTCTGTGCTTGTACTGCGCGTAGCGCTTATCATCTGGATGCATGACGACATATTTATCACCGAACTTCGTCTCTGGCCGAACGGTTCCTATTTGGAACGGTCCATATTGGAACGTATAAAACGGTGCAGTCTTATCGACCCACACCACTTCATCATCAGAAATGGTCGTGTGGAGCTTTGGGTCCCAGTTGACGATGCGATGCCCACGATAAATCACCTCTTTGCCGTACATGTCTTTAAACGCTTCGTAGGTAGTGCGCTGCAACGCTTGATTCATGGTGTAGTTCTCACGACTCCAGTCGCAACTCGACCCCATCTTGCGTACCTGACTGCGGATGGTGCTACGACTTTCTTCTACATACGAGTGAATACGTTTGAGAAGTTCTTCTCGACCAAGCTCCTCCCGTGGATTTTTGATACCATCCTCTTTGATGAGCTTACGAATAACCACACTCTCTGTTGCAATAGAAGCATGGTCTGTCCCCGGAATCCAGAGCACATCTTTGCCCTGCATACGCTCGTAGCGAATGAAGATATCCTCAAGCGCCAACATCACCGCATGACCAAGGTGTAGCTGCCCTGTGGCATTGGGTGGCGGCATACTGATGGTGAAAGTCTCTTTGCTTTCGTCTCCACTGGGCTTAAACGCCCCACTCTCCTCCCACATCTTATAAATGCGGTCTTCTGTACCCTTTGGATCGTAGGCTTTGGGGAGCATTAGCTAGATTCTACAGAAAAACTCACTCCCATATAACAAAAACTATCGCGAAGACGGGCTTTGCCTGTCTGGAGCGATACCTTTGAAGGGAAGGAGAGCCCATGAGAGGAAACCGCAGGTTTCCTTTCATGAAACGTAAAAAAACCGCCGGTAGAGGGCGGTTTCAAGTGATGAAAAGAACGAATGCTCGCAATAATTTGGAGCCGGCAAAGACTACAGGGCAATATTACGTATTGCAAGTTATTGTTAATAATAGGAGACAAAAATTACGTTTTGAGTATAATACAAGCATGAAAGAGGTACGACTACTGCGCCGGTATACAGGACACGTAGACCGCTTCGTCGGAACAGCGCAAGACTATAAATGGAGCAATCCTTTAGAGGCCCTTGCAGGTGCAGGACATATTGTATCATCGGGAGCTGGAACAGATCCTCTTTTCAGACAAATACTCGGAACAGCAGACGGTTCTATAAAAGAAGATGGTGGCGTAGCAAACTATGAAGGAATCTTTGGATATGGAGGAAAGACGGTCGAAAATGTAAAAAGTGTAGCTAGTATCTTTAGAGGGAAATTTGGTAAAGCAGTCGGAGGACTCATCAACGTCTTACCCGATGCTGCCTCAGATATCCTGGATGGAGTGGCAGGAGTACGGCACGGGGAGCAGTATCACACAGCCGCTTAATTCCCATGGAAGGAGAAGCACTGATATTTGGCTTTACGCCCATAGAAGCAGTGGTTATTGCTGGAGTAAGCCTTCTCGCTATTGGATTTGGAAGACGATTATTGAAAAGTGCAAATCTCTGATTTAAACCTTTAATTAAAGAGAGAATTGGCTCATTGCCCTATTTTACTATTTATAGTATAATAATAGTGTAAAACACATATGTCATTCGAAACACTAGCCACCGGTGCCGAAGGTATGTCTACAGCTGCAGAGCTAAGTACGCTTAAAGCATCTATACCTATGTCAGGTGCTGTATCGAAAGCAGCACACATGGGAGCAGTT
>CAJXJE010000011.1 GCA_913054215.1 uncultured Candidatus Peregrinibacteria bacterium
TGCGCCGGCCGGTCACGTTGCAGAAGGTCAGTTAAAGGTGACGACGCGCTAAAAAAAACGTCAAGGACCCTACAGCCTCCGGAGAGAATTTTGGGATCTCGCTTGTGTATGTTTGTGCGAGTGGCTTTAAGCCTTAGCATCTGTTTATCCTGTGGTGCTCTTAGCCGAGAGCGGGCAGGCTCATCACCATAGACAGTGTCATGAAGGCGATGAGTGCGGTGTGGAGAGCCACAACCGGAATGGATGCCGGGGGTGTGAATTGCTTCACTGGTATTATTGTAGGGTCATTCATAGAGCTGCGGCAGTTTACGGATGTCCTACGTGATGTCTAGTACTATTTGACTACTTTTGGTGTTCACACTGCAGTAGAAGAATGTAAAGATGCTTTAATCTAAGCCATTATCCTATTGGTGGCACCTCAGATTATTTCCCGTACTTTTTATGTTTGGCAGAGTGAAGGGGGGGATTTTTGAACAAATTTTGTGTTCAAAAACTAATGACAAATTAGCAGTAGTATTGCGTAATAATATCTGATAGATACTAGAGAGGTACGTATGCTCTCTGTATGTTCATTCTCTGCATCCTCTCCAGACGGACCAAAAACGGAGAATCAATTGGGCATCATGTTTTCTAAATGGGAGGAAGAAAATTAGTCGTGTATACTAGTCGCCGTGCTTACTTCGATCATCATTGCGTATTACTTGCAGCAGTTTAGTCAGCCTATTTCACTGCCGCATAGAACAGACCAAAGCCCACGGCATATTCAGTCTGTTCATCCACGAGGACGCCTCACGGTCGAGGCGGATGCTGCAGGGTCTGTCAGTGTGCCTCCAGGTGCACAGCGCGTGGAAATGTTACGACTGATCCTTACTGCAGATTGCAGTGGGGATGTTAATATTAATACGATCTCTGTACAAAGGAGGGGGCTGGGGGCCAATAGTGATATTATGTCTGTATATGTAGTTCAGAGAGGGAGGCGCATTACCAGGGCACGTTCTATTGCGCGGAAAGATGGGTCTGTTGATTTAAACGTACGCAGGTTTCGTATCCCTGCATGCCAAGTAGAGGAAGTCACCATTCTTGCAGATTTCTCTCCAGATGCTTCACTTGCTGGTGAACATCGATTTGCTTTGCGTGCTATAGAAGCTGCAGGTTCCACTGTTCGTATCAATCAACGTATTGCCGCTCGAGCAACTGCCCGCAGAACATCCGGACGTGCAGTGGGGCAGATAGCTGTTGAGTATCTTAGGCTGACGAGACGCGTGCGGTTTGGTGCGCGTCAGATTGTGTCTCGGTTTACTCTGCAGGCCGATAGTCGGGATAATCATCTTGTTCGGGCTATAACGTTCACCAATAATGGATCTGCATCCGAAGCAGATCTGCAAAACCTCTACATTGGCTTTCGCAATCGGCGCATTTCTACTCTGATACCACAGATGAGAGGAGATACTGTCCGAATAGAGTTCGATCCACCGTTCTTTTTAAAAAAGAATCACAAGCTTAAGTTTTCGCTTCGTGCAGACGTTCGCGCTAGTCGAAGCCATACAATTCAGTTCGTAGTGGAAGAACCAGCTGACGTCGAAGCTACTCCCGTCGTTGGGCGCTAGGAAAGATGCACGTTTTCTGGCAAACTTTATACAATCCTTCCTTATGAAACTTCATCACTTACCATTAGTACTTTGTTTTGCTCTCGTAGCATGCAGCAAGCAAGTATCCGTAGAGCCACAGATAACACCACAAGAGGTGTTACACCGTGCTACGCTTGCAGTACAGACACTAGAGTCTGCACAGTATGTATTGCAGGGTGATTTTGATATGAAAACGGACAGGCTCTCTACCCTTGGTACTGTCCGTATGGATGGCATGCTCGCGGATGGTGGTGAGCAGTTGCAGTTTCAGTTAGACATTACCGCAGAAGTTGCAAGCAGTCAGGGTGATTCTTCTATTTCGGGGCTTCTGGAAGTGGTCGTTATCTCGGAAGATGAAGTGTATATGAATGTCCATTCCCTCAATTCTCAGCCAAGCAGTGCTTTCTTCCGACCAGAAATGATATCAGCTCTAGCTGGGAAGTGGTGGCTTCTTTCTGAGAATGACAACCCTCCCTTGGTAAAGACAGTTACGCCAGATCCAAGACTGCTGCAAGCACAGGCACAGGTAGTCACGGTTACGCGTGACAGAGGCATAACGCAGCTAAGTGGAAGAGATGTACACCATTTCGATGTTACCCTCGATAAGCAGAAGCTTACAAAGTATCTAGCAGCATTGGCGCAGGAGAAGGGGCAGGAGTTTGATGCGAGCAAGACGATGCAGACAGTTGATGATATACAGGCGAGCGGCCAGCTCTGGATAGATGCTGAGACGTATTACGTACAAAAAATTAATTGGGTAGTGCAGTCTATGCCGCTTGAAAATAATGGCACAGCCTCTATTGCATTTACCATCACGTTCCGTAACCAAAACAGCGCCCCAACTATACTGCCTCCACAAGGAGCCAAGTTGTTTTCTCCTGCAGTGTTCTTTACCTTGCCATCAAAGGCTCTCTTTCCAGAGGAAATCCGAGATCAGCTTCCTTCCACTCTTGATGACGAGGAACTACTAAGAATTTTACAACAATTGAATTCCCAATAATTCTGTGGACCCAGAACCTACTACAAATGTCGACGGCATCACCCCAACTCCAGATGAAGGGGGAAAAAAAGGTGATGCTCTGTCAAAAGAGAAAAAATCCGGCGCAATATCGAGTGCTCGGTTTGCCCTCGTGATACTGGTTGGTGTTCCGTATGCTCTGTACTTTGGATGGTCACTTTTCTTACTAACAGTACTACCAGATGGGTCGGGTAAGTGGGACTATTTGATTACTTACGAAAAATTAATTGCGATGACGTTTGGTATGGTGCTGGTGCTAGCGGGACTCTTTGCAGTTCTGCGCATCGGAAAAGCATCAAAAGCTACTGATAGAGTGCGCTATGGCGGATTTGCTCGCATAGCACTATTCATCTTGCCGGGAATCGTTCTGAGTGGATTCGTACCGTACTATATAGCCCAAGAACCAGGACTGCCGTTGAATATTGCTGCTCCATCATTAGATGTGGAGTTTGTCGCACCGTTGTCTATTTCCTACAGCGCGGAGGAGGCAGCTGCAATTTTAAAACGCAGGGGCTTAAGTGTCAGAACGTATAAGTGGGATTTAAGTGGTGATGGAAATTTTGATGATGAGACCGTCACGCCACAGTCCACTGCCTACTACGATCGGCAAGGTGGGTACAATGTAAGCGTCCAACTTGATTTGAGTGATGGTTCAACACGTACCATAAAAAGACGCGTTGTTATTCCAAAAGCGGTCTTTTCGTACAAACCATTTATTCCTGTTGTCGATGAGCCAATAGTCTTTAGTGTTGCACACCTCGTTCCAGATCAGAGAAATTATCAAGTACGTGAAGTACAGTGGGATTTTAATGAGGATGGCATTCCTGATGAGTCCTCAACATCCCTAGAGACGACACATACCTTCCTACGAACAGGCCCCCAGCGCGTAACAGTGACGATGTTTAATACGAATCAGACACAACAGCAGTATTACCGTGTATTAAATATCCAAAACCCTCTTCCAAACCCATTTCCTATTACCATCGAGACGATCCCGACATTCCTCGAAAGCCCGCCACCATTCCAAGTAGTATTTAGACTCGTGACAGATGAGACACTACAAGATGTAAAGTGGGATTTCGATGATGGTTCTCCAGAAGAAACGGGTGATCGTGTTGGACACACGTTCCGTCGTCGTAAGGTGTATCAAGTAAAGGCCAAAGCACGTAATAAAAATGGGGAAATTTCTAAAGTGGTGAAGCTCATAAAGATTGTAGAGAAGCTTTCTATTCCTGATCTTACGTTTGAAGGATCGCACTCTGTGAATGGTAGTTCCATTGTCACAGAAGCACCGGTAGCAATTACCCTCACCCCGAGGACCATCATGCCTCTTGTTGATTTTTGGTGGGAAGCTCCCAAGGCTTCACAAGTCACGTCTACCGATATGACGCTCAAAGCTATTTTCCGAGATGAAGGAATATACAATCTTGTCTTAATTGCTAAAGATGCGGAAGGCAGAGTGTTACGTATGCCCATAAAACTTCAAGTAAAACCCAAAACACAATTCGTTACCTTTGCCATGAAACCCGCGCAAGGGATCGCACCTCTCACTGTACAGTTCGATGCATCAGAAAGCTTTATTCCTGGTGAAACAATTAATGGATTTATCTGGACATTTGGACTCAAAAAAGGCACGCAAACATTTGGTGATGGGCATGCTTCGCATACGTTTGATACACCGGGCGAGTATCGAGTATCACTAACGGTTCGTACAGAATCTGGACGTTCAGAAAAAGCCTCAAAGACAGTGGTGGTGCGGGCGCCGTTCCTCGAAGCGTGTTTCACGAAGAGTCGTTCTGGTGGTATTAAAGCTCCAGTAGGTATCCGATTCTTCTGGGATTGCTCTACAGGTAGGCCAACGAAAGTATTGTGGAATTTTGGTGATGGTGCGGAGTCGGAGTCCGATTCGCGTGACGTACCTCAAAACAGATTTACCGATCACGTTTTTGAGAAACCTGGTGTATACTCCGTCCAACTTACTATCGAAAACTCTAGCGGATCTAAAAGCACTTCTACTCAAGTAATTACCGTCGATTAATATGAAACAAAAGAAACTCGCTCGTGCACTCGCTATAGTTGCCGTACTCGGACTGGCACTCAGCGCTCTGCTCCCTGCGTTAATCGGTCTTTAGGATATAAACGCATCGAGTGGCAGTGTTGCTGATGTTTCAAATACACCAGCAGCTTTTTGGCCGTGCTCTTGGTGTAAAAAGTACCCAGCAGCTGCAATCATTGCGGCATTATCCGTGCAAAACTTTATGGCACCAGGTGTCCGTACGGTGATATCTGGTACGGCATGCCGTGTCAGTTCACGCAGTCGTGTGTTTGCGGATACTCCTCCAACAAGGTGTACTTCCTGTACATCAGGGTACTGCGCACATGCTTGCTTAATCCTGTCTACGAGTTGTCCACATATGGCAAACTGGAAACTAGCAGCAAGATCACTGCGGCTCGATTCCCAAGACGAACCAAGATCACGTATTGTATATTTCAACGCAGTCTTTAGCCCAGAGAAACTGTAGTCCAGTGTGTCTTCACCCGCCAGTGCAATAGGAAGATCAAACGCATGCTCATTTCCAGACTCAGCAGCTTTAGCGATCGATGGCCCACCAGGGTAGGGGAGACCGAGCATAGAAGCACCCTTATCAAATGCTTCACCAGCTGCATCATCTCGCGTACGGCCTAGTAGAGTACCTTTGGTATGAGACGTTCGATACCATAAGTCGGTGTGACCACCAGAAGCACTCAATGTAATACAGGGCAACGTTGGTACAGTTTCAGATTCCAACCAGATACTACTCAGATGTCCGAATGTATGATGCACACCGATCAGCGGTTTTTTCCAAAGTGCGGCAAGTGTACGAGCACACATAGTTCCCACCAGTAGAGACCCAAGAAGTCCAGGACCTCTGGTCACGGCAATCATATCAATATCGTCCGGAGTTATATTCGCACTCTTGAGAGAGGCATGTAAAACAGGAAGGATGCACTCAACTTGTCTCCTCGCAGCGTCTTCTGGAACGACTCCACCAGAATCGGAGAAGATCTCCTTCGTGCTTGCGATGGTACTACTAAGAATAGACGTACCATTTTTAACAGTAGCTACTGCTGTTTCATCGCACGAACTTTCAATACCAAGAATTATCATGGGGCAATAGTACAAGAATTAAGAGGAATGACCACATTCAAACGTTAATTAGCCTGAATCTAGTAATTGCCAAATGTAGTAAAATATAGTATAATAAACTTAGTGAACAAATACCAATTTCGTATGGTCTATGCGGCCTTATTGGCTATAGTCTCGTCACTTGTTCTGTGGACAAGTGCTATAGATAATGTGCCGCTGCCACAAGTACCTCAAAAGATTGTCACTCAGTTTGATGAATTCTTGCAGCGCATATTCAAGCCTTCTCAGGAAGTGCAGACCATAAGCGTTAAAGAAATAATGATAGAAGACCTAGGGGCACACTTCGCAAGCAGTGTCGAAGAGTCTCATATTCGTGCATCAGTATTGCAGGAGCTCGAGAGTATTGTCGATAAAGAGCAGGAGACGGTTCAAGATCAGCCAGTAGTACACGGTGTTGCTACGGAACTTGAGCAGTGGGGCATAGCAAGAGCATGGAGTATTACTATTCCTAGTCTGGGTATTAGAGCACCAGTTCTTTTGCCATCTATGAAAAACTGGAGTTTGAGAGCATGGGACATGCTCGAGGAGCAGATGCAAGTTGGATTAAATCATGGAGCAGTTGCCTACCCGAACTCCTCAGGACCTGGAAGAAAAGGAAATTTGATTATTGCAGGGCACAGTAGCCCTCCAACAGAGAGTGCACGCAAAAGTGAGTTTGGTAGCCTCTTTTCCTTATTGCCAGATATCAAAATAGGAGAGGTGATTTCTATAACTACTGCGGGGAGTCCCATTACCTATCGAGTATTCGAAAAAACCATTGTGTCCCCACAAATGACATCGATTCTCGAACAGCAATCAGAAGAAAGTATACTCAAGGTTATTACGTGCTTTCCCGTAGGCAGCACACGTGATCGGCTGGTTGTGCTAGCAAAGAAAATAGATGAGTAGAGGGGTGGTAGATGGTATGCTGGGGGCATCATTTCTTTTGTAAGAAACCATAGGCTACTGCTTATAGTAGGTTCACTAGGCATTCTTCTTCTTGCAAAGTTCCTGACACCGCTATTTTTGTATGATGTTCCCTTGGGGTATGATCCAGGGCTCTATCGCTATCTCTTTTTGCAGTATGCAGAAAGTCTTCGAGGTCTCAACCTTCCAGAGCTTCTTCCATGGGCTTCTGAGCATCCTCCAGGGTTGTTTGTGCTATCTGCTCCGTTCCTTATCGCAGGCCTACCTGTTGATGTACTTATTGGGTGGATGTGGAATCTCTTTCCAGTAGTACTCCTTGGTGTTTTTGCATGGATCTTTTCTAAGAGAGAGGGCATTGCAGTCGGTTTGTGTGTTCTTTTGATGGGACTTCTGTCTCAGGCATATTTCGATGGGTTCTTCGCTATGTATATGAAGGCGTATGTCTCTCTTCTTTTTACCATTATCACCTATTACTTGGCAGAGAAGCATTCTATCTGGTTTGTCCTTACTGCACTTATGGCGGTGATGATTCACCAGCAGACCGGTCTGATTCTTACGCTGTCGCTTGGCATATGGTGGATAGTGAATCTCAAGAAAAACTGGGGTGATAAGAAATTTCATTTTATCACATACATATTAGCACTAGCAGGAATCATCGCACTACTTTGGTATATCCCACAATGGGAACGTGCTATATGGAGTCCTCTAAAATCCATATTCCTTCTTCGTGGAGATGCAGCACCTGCGGGAGCATTCCCAGAAGCTACATTCTATGTGCGTACAATGGGAGTTGTATTACTCCTTGGTGTATTTGGCATGGTACTCAGCTTTACCAAAGAACGTGGATCTCTCTGGCAGCTGTCGGTATTGGTATGCACAGTATTTATCGTATTCCGTCTCGTTTTCTACAGACGTTTTTTCCTGCAGTTAGATTTCTTTCTCATGCCTTTTGCAGCGATTGCCTTGGTATGGATATGGAAATCTATTTCTGCAAACTGGGCACGTGGAATACTGGTACTAGTACTTTGTACTCAGGCTGTCATAGGATTTCAAACATTGGCGATACGAACACCGAGCTTTAATGCAAAGGAGATCGCCAAGATCAAAAGCGTACCAGGGTCCATACAACCAGATGCTTCTGTCATAGCACTGGAGAATATTTCTGGTATGTGGCTGCTCGGCTGGCTACCATACAGGAAAGTAGGAGCTCCAGGACTCTTTGATTATCCTAACTGGACGTATGAACAGTGGGGTGTGTTTATCGATGGATCTAGTGCAGATCGCAAGTCCTTACTTCAGACACTCGAAGGATCGGTGTACTTTTTCCTTTCGCCAACCTTTGTAAACTTCTACAAGGATCGTGCTCTCAAGATTATTTCTGATCCTTGTTTTCGTATAGTTGATGACGCACCACTTCTGGAGTCTCTTTGTTCATCTACCTCTTAAATGATCTCTCTCTTTCCTACTAGACAAGTGGCCATACAGGTATTCGAATTTTCCATTTACTGGTATGGGCTTCTGTACCTTCTTGCCTTTCTTCTTGTATACGTACTCATTTCAAAATTACAGCATTACCGTTCACTGTCGCTCGACAAAGATGTAGTTTCGTCATTACTCAGTTGGGCTATCGGAGGAGTAATCGTGGGAGGAAGAATGGGATACGTTCTTTTCTACGAATATGCATATTTTAGTGAGAACACCTTAGAGATTTTTGCGGTATGGAATGGAGGTATGTCTTCTCATGGAGGGTTTATCGGTGTAGCCATCGCCCTTGGTATTGCTCTGAAAAAGAGGGGAGTACCATTGCTACCGTTTTTGGATGTGATCACGGTTCCTATCGCACTGGGTCTTGCCTGCGGCCGACTGGGAAACTTTATCAACTGGGAGCTCTACGGATCAGTAAGTACGCTACCATGGGCTATGGCTATCCCTGGCGTAGAAGGGTTACGTCATCCTACGTTCTTTTATGCACTTGCTAAAAATTTGCTGATCGCGGCAGTGTGTTATCGCCACCTTAGGCTTTCGTATCCGAGACCTGGAGAAACGTTTGCCATGTTCTTACTGCTGTATGGAGTGTTGCGATTTGCGGTGGAGTACTTTCGGGATCAGCCATACGGTTGGATTGATCTCGGCATCCTCAGTCTGACAACGGGGCAGTTACTGACAATACCGTTGATACTGATAGGCCTGATCAGCTTTTTGATGGTTGGCCGACGGTGATATTCCTGAGGAATGTCTTTCTGTGTAAAGGGCAAACGCCAAACATCTCTAAAGCTTCGATATGCTGCGGTGCTCCGTATCCCTTGTGCTCCGCAAATCCATACTTCGGATACTCTTTGGCATACTCAATCATCATGCGGTCTCTCGTCACCTTGGCAACAATAGACCCTGCAGAAATACAGGGCTCGCTTTCGTCCCCCCTAATCACGCCACTCTTAGGATAGTTAAACCAGAACTTATCTCGACCATCAATTAATAGATAGGTCGGGGTTACGCTCTTCTCAACCATTGCAAGTGCCTCTTGCATTGCCTTTTCTGTACAGGCGAGAATGCCATGTTGATCAACTTCAGATCCATCAACAATCCCTACGCCATAGGTGCAGTGTTGTTCGATCCATCCAAACACTTCTTCACGTTGCTCAAAGCTGAGAGATTTACTATCAGCAATCAGAGGATGACCTTCAAGTTCTGGGATCAGCAGACAGGCGCCAGCAACTACAGGGCCTGCTAGAGCTCCTCGGCCTGCTTCGTCTATTCCGACGATAACTGCCGAATTTTGTACTGAATCAGATACTGAGGACATTGACAAAGTATGATAAATATTGCATTATATTAGGAGATCTTTCACACATAGTATAAGTCAACAACTGCCTTCGTTGAAGGTGTATGGCGGAGCCGTACGCAGCGGAGGCTAAGTTGGCTTTCAAGGAGGATTTTGATGAGTATCTTTCGTCAGTTATGGAATGGTGTTTGGCATTTCGAACAAGCTGCGGATCCTACAGTCCAGTGGGCTGTAGAGAACTTCAGAGAGTTGTTCATGTATGTCTTCCTCGTTGTTCCAGCGTTACTCTTCTTTGCCATCACTATCGCTTGGTGTGAATGGGAGATGAAGAGGGAACTACGAAACTTTGACCGTCGAAAATCACTTGCCGAGGAAACCGGTGAATTCTGGGTGCATGACTTGTCAGACGAAGAACTCGTGATGTACCACGAACAGGCTGCAGAAACCGATTTCTAGAAAGCTTTTTTCGATGCCCATGCACTCCGTTGCACGGGCGTCGTTTTTTATAGTGCACGCAATACCTCTCTTGCTACCTCTCGTTCATCCCATTCTATTGGTCCTTCAGGCTTATTAAATGTTGTAAACGGCCCCATGCCACAGAGAATAACAGCATCACCTTTTTGGGCTTTCTTGCAGAGAAATTCTATCGCTTCACGTCTATCAAAAATTTTGTGTGCTTCGCAAGTCTCTTGATCTACTCCTTCCCACACTTCTTCGAGTACTGCATGAGGATCTTCTCCGTAGGTTTCATCCTCTGTGACTACAATAATATCAGCTAACGCGCTACAGATACCTCCAATCATTGCGCGTTTTTCAGGCATACGGTTTCCGATGCCCCCGAAGAGTGCAAGTACTTTTCCATCGTCACCTACGATACTACGCAAAGAGGACAGCGTTGTTTCATATGCTGCAGGTGTCACCGTAAAATCGACAAACACATCAAAATCCTGTCCTTCTTCTATGCGTTGCATTCGTCCAGCAATAGCTTCAAATGAATCAAGTGCTGCAATGCTCTCGTCAGCAGAAATTCCAATTGCCGTAGCACATCCTATTGCGCACATCGCATTTTCTAGATTAAAGGCGCCTGGGATATTCAACGTAATATTTTTTGTGGTCCCTTCTATCTTCATAACTGCTTTTGTAGAACGAGACTGCGTTTGTGCACTATGAACGGAGATGTCAGAGTGTTCTGTACCATAAGTAATAGTTCTCTTAGAAAGAATACGATTGTAGAAGTCATATGCTTCATCAGCGGCATTGAGAACCTTTGTTCCTTTTCCTTGTAACATGCGAAACATGATTCCTTTATCATTTCGGTATTGATCTATTGTTTTGTGATAATCCAAACTTTCTAAAGTAAGATTAGTAATCGCACATACAGAAGGCCATGTGAAACTTACACGCCCTTGCACAAGGCCATGCGATGACATTTCGATAACAGCATGCGTACAGTTCTCGGATACTAGACGACGCAGAAATCGCTGCAAGGTAAAGGGGTTAATTGATGTGAGGTGCGTTGCATTTTCTTCGCAGTTTTCACGAACTTGAAAGTGAGTAGTAGAAGCTGCTCCTACATCTACTCCTGAATGAAGTAGAATATGGGAGAGCATTCCTACGGTTGTTGTTTTGCCATCG